>DASYQG010000306.1:0-4928 GCA_036005825.1 Chitinophagaceae bacterium
CAAAAGTGATGATGGCGGTACTAAATGGGAACTCGTCACGAATGATGCAAGATGGGTAACTAACAGGCCTTTTTATTTCCAGGACATTCGTGTTGATCCGCAAAATGAAAATCGCTTATACAATATACATGACCAGGTAGAAGTGAGTGAAGATGGTGGTAAAACGTTCACCACATTGATCCCTTATTCAGGCATTCACCCCGATCATCACGCATGGTGGATACATCCGAAAGACGGAAGCTTTATGATCGAAGGAAATGATGGTGGTATTGGTATCACTCATGATCACGGTAAGAACTGGACATTCGATGATAAAATTCCTGTTGGACAATTTTATCATATCAATGTTGACAATGAAATGCCATATAATGTAATGGGTGGCATGCAGGATAATGGAAGCTGGCACGGACCGGCTTATACCTGGATCAATGCAGGTATCAGAAATTATTATTGGAATAATGTCGGCGGCGGTGATGGATTTGATGTGATGCCTGATGCTGAAGATGCGAGCGGGGTATATAGTGAGAGCCAGGGAGGAAGTGTTGGGCGTCGCAATTGGAAAACAGGAGAAAGCTGGTTTGTAAAGCCACCTACACTGGATCCAAAACAAATGCTTCGCTGGAACTGGAATACAGCCATGGCGCAGGATCCATTTGATAAAAAAACAATTTATCTCGGCAGCCAGTTTGTACATAAGAGTACAGATAAAGGAGTAAGCTGGCAAATGATATCACCTGATCTTACAACCAATGATTCGGTAAAGATCAAAGCATTTCAAAATACAGGTGGAATAACATTGGATATAACCGGCGCTGAAACACATTGTACAATTATCACAATTGCACCTTCTGCAAAAGAACAAGGAACAATTTGGGCCGGCACCGATGATGGCAATGTGGAACTGACAAGAGATGGCGGAAAAACATGGACAAGTTTCCGCGGAAAAATTCCGGGCATGCCATTGAGTTGCTGGATACCACAAATAACTGCTTCACGATATAATGCCGGTGAAGCATTTGTTGTTGCTAATGATTATCGTCGTGGTGATTTCAAACCTTATCTGTTCCGTACAACTGATTATGGAAAAACATGGACAAGCATGATCGATGAGAAGAAAGTGAAAGGTTATGCACTTTGTATGATACAAGATCCTGTGGAACCGAATTTAATTTTTGTTGGAACTGAACATGGCTTATGGATAAGTCTTGATAACGGTGTTACTTATGAGCAATGGAAAAATGGTTACCCTTCTGTTTCTACTTATGATCTCGCAATACAGGAAAGAGAAGCTGATCTTTGCATTGCAACTTTCGGAAGAGCCTTGTGGATATTAGATGATATTCGTCCGTTAAGAAAACTTGCGGCAAATAAAGGAATGGCGATAACAAATCCAATCACGCTTTTCACTGCACCTGAAGCATACCAGGCGCAGTATCGTGCTGCTACAGGTTATGAGTGGAGTGTAGATGGTTTATGGGATGCAGATAACAGGAGACGTGGAGCAGAAGTTTCGTTTTATATAAACAAACCGCAGAGACCAGCTGGACAAACAGCACCATCGGTAGATAGTCAACAACAAATGCCCGCACCACAACAACAAGGTGGTGGAGGTGGCGGAGGCGGCGGCCGTGGAGGTGGCGGTGGTTTTGGCGGAGGCCAGGGTGGTCAAGGGCAAGGTAGTGTAAGAAGAGGCGATAGCGCAATGGTTAGAATTTTTAATGACAAGAATGAATTGATTAGAACAATTCGCTGGAATGTTGACAGTGGTTTTAATCGCCAGTATTGGGGAATGGAAGAAAAAGGATTCCGTCAACCGGGCTCACCAAAACCAACTCCGGGTTCGCCTGAACCAGGAGGATTCCAGGTTCTGCCTGGCACATATAAAGTAATAGTTACTTATGCAAGAGCATACGACTCAACTTATGTTACTGTAAAAGATGATCCGAGATTAGGAAATCGTAATGAAATAAAAATTGCGCAAAGAAAGATGTATGATCGATTGAGGAAAACTGCGGATAAATTAACGGAAGGGATGGACCGACTCACTGAAGCTGAAGAAGTCTGTACAAAAATGCAAGGGCAATTGAAAGGAGTGGAAGGCAAAGAAGCTGATTCGTTGAGAAAGACAACAACCAAAATGCAGGATGAAATAAAGTCTATTCGCGACGTCATCAGCGGCAAAACTTCTGACAAGCAGGGATTGGCAAGAAGCCCATTTGAGGTAACAGTGATGAGCCAGATGCAACAAGCACAACAATCAATAGGAAGCAAGATGGTAGCACCGGGCCAGCAGGAAGAAACAATGGTGGCGAATGCTGAAAAGGCCGTTGGGGATGCGGTACAAAGGATCAATACTTTCTTTGATGGCAAATGGAAGGATTACCGCAGTCTTGTAGAAGGAACGAAAGTGAATTTGTTTAAGGATTATAAGCCGATTCAATAAATAATTGAAAACTGAAAGTTGTAGGTTGAAAGTTTATGAAAAGATTTCAACCTTTTCCATTGCTAACAACTGTTCTTGTTATTTGTTTCATTCCTTTTACATTTGCTGCATAGAAACAATGAATATGAAACTGTCACATTTATCTGAAACTTTGATCGGTTCTGAAATTGTAAAACTGGGAGGAGAGATCCGTGAAAAGATGCGGCAAGGCGAAAAGATCTACAACTTCACTGTTGGTGATTTTGATCCTGCAATTTTCCCTATACCAAAAGAACTGGAAGATGAAATTGTAACAGCGTACAGGAATCATTTTACTAATTATCCTGCTGCTGAAGGTAATCTTGATCTTCGTGAAGCCATTGTTTCTTTTATGAAAGTATGGGAAAAGCTTGATTATTCATTGGGCGAGATACTTGTTTCATCAGGCGGTCGTCCATTGATCTATGCTACATATCGTGCCATTTGTGATAAAGGTGATAAAGTAATTTATGCAGTGCCTTCCTGGAATAATAATCATTACACTCATTTTGTAGAAGGCGAACATGTAGTGATAGAAGCAACAGCTGAAAATAATTTTATGCCAACAGCTGAAGATATTCGTCCGCATATAAAAGAAGCAACGCTTATTTCTTTATGCTCACCGCAAAATCCAACCGGCACTACATTTTCAAAAAAAGAATTGGAGGCGATCTGTGATCTTGTGCTTGAAGAAAATGCAAGAAGAAGCGAAAAAGAAAAGAAAGTGTTTATCATGTACGACCAGATGTATTGGCATTTGACATATGGAGATATCAAACATTATAATCCTGTTTCGCTAAGACCGGAGATGCGTAACTACACCATTTTCATTGATGCGATCAGTAAAGTATTTGCGGCAACCGGAGTACGAGTAGGTTGGAGCATGGGACCTTCTTCCATTATCAATAAAATGAAAGCAATACTCGGGCATGTGGGTGCATGGGCCCCAATGGCCGAACAAAAAGCAGTTGCAAATTTTTTAGGCAAGAAAAAAGAAATTGAAAACTACCTGCTTCATTTTAAAAATGGATTAGAAGAAAGATTGCGTGGCATCCATGCAGGCTTTATGCAATTAAAGAATGAAGGATTGCCCGTTGATTGTATAACACCGGAAGCGGCAATTTATTTAACGATTAAAGTAGATGCAGTTGGTAAAAAAACCCCTGTTGGAAAATTGTTGGAAACACAGGCTGACGTAACTGCTTATATGTTGAACCAGGCCGGTTTGGCGGTAGTTCCTTTTTATGCGTTTGGAAGCAGTATCAGCAATCCATGGTACCGGCTTAGTGTTGGCACTTGTAAAGAAACGGAGATTGGCGAGATGATCAATAAACTTAGGGAAGCACTAAGGAAATTAGAAGGACAGCTACCAAAAAACATCGAACCTGTTTCTGCCGCTCATACATAAAATTTTTTCCCGGTAAAAAATTATCTTAACTTCTGTGGACTAAAATTTAATGCCATGAGAAGTGTAGCCTTATCGGGCTTGTTCATTGTCTCAGCTCTTGCGATGAATGCTCAAAAACTTTCCCTGACCCCACAAGTGGGTTTTGAAAATTCAAGAACATCTGTTAATTACAACAACCTCGGATCATTTGCTCCGCTTGGCGGAGAGTTTAATCCGCAGGTTAGCCTGCGTCTTGATTATAAATTCAAGCAAGGTTTTGGACCTTATATTGGAGCAAGTACCAGCCGTTCGGGTGTATTATATAGTTTTAATGACGTCGAGAGTGGAATGAATGTATATAATGCAACAAAAGCAAACATGCAATTGCGCTTGGAGGCGGGTTACCAGTTTACATCTAATCCTATTTTGTTTAATAAAGCAAAAACATCAACAGGAACCTCGTCATCTAAAACCAATTCTTCGAATAAGAGTTCATGCAGCAGCTACTCTTCCGGCAGCTGTTGCTCAAAAAATTATTCTTCTCAATCCAGTCGTTGCCAAAGCAAAAGCAGCTCAATGAAGAAAACTGACAATAAAAATAAAGGCGGATGGGTTCGTTTACAGCCATCAGTCGGCGTAGGATACATCGCAGCTCCAAAAACAGATATAGTTACAAAAACACAAGGCGGACAAACTACATATGAATATCGTGCCGGTAATTGGAGCACAGCTTTTCTTACAGGAATGGGTTTTGAATTTGGAAAAAATAAACAACGGCTGCTGAATGTGAGTATCAATTATTTCACAGGCATCGGTAATATGAACCAGCAAACTATTTCTAACGAGTCAGGTATAAAAACAAATTATGCAACACTTGAATCAAAAGCATCAGGATGGAATATGAGAGTCGGAATTCCTTTCACACTAGCAGAAAAGAAACCTGGAAAACATACAACTACAAACAAAACAAAAAGAACAAGCTGTTGCGATAAAATGAGAATTGAATATAAATATCGCTGCAGAATGAATTAAAATTTTTGACTTCAATAAAAAAGGAGAAGATCAAACTTCTCCTTTTTT
>DASYQG010000307.1:0-9400 GCA_036005825.1 Chitinophagaceae bacterium
CTGAACAAAAAAACAATTTCAAACTTAACCGCATCAGAAATGAGTAAAATAATAGGTGCGACAAGCTGCGGTTGTTCAGAGTTCTGTAACACTCATCGCTGTGGTTCTGGACAATATTGTCACACCTTAGCAAATGCAAACTCCTGCGATGTGCACAAAACCTGCTATCTCTGCTGATTTATTGAGTCATAAATTAAAAAAAAATGAAAAAGCAACTAAACCTGTCGCACCCTTATGCAGGAAAAGCCATAGACCATTAAGTCTTTTTATGTCGCAATTTTTAAAACCCCAAAAATAAAAAAAATGAAAAAGCAAATCAAAAAACTCAGCTTGAACAAAAAAACAATTTCAAACTTAACTACATCAGAAATGAGTAGAATAATCGGTGCGACAAGCTGCGGTTGTACAGATAGCTGCCATGGCTGTCATTATACAAAAGGAAATGACTGTCATACTTATGGAAATGGGAATACCTGTCCCGGCCACAATACCTGTCCTGGTTATTCCGTCATCTACTGCTATTAAATCAGAAGTGGATGCTAAACAACACCAGCATCGAAATTTTTCTGTGCCAGTTTTTCCCATCATTAAAATTCAATTCATTTTATGTACTCATCTTCTACTGTGGATATTAATTATGCTGATATAGATAGCTCTTTAACCAATCAGATTGATGCGATTGCTCAACAGGTAGCTGACGACAACTCTGATTTGAAAGAAGTTGGCTTATTGGGTGGCAAAGCCGGCATTGTCTTATTGTTTGCTTATCTCTCCAGGATCTTCCCGCAAAATTATTTACAAGCCACTTTTGATCTGTTGGATGAGTTAAGTGATTCACTTGCCAATGATGAATTGGACTTTCACCTGTCTGCAGGTGTAGCGGGGATCGGTTTTTCATTTCAGCATTTGCGGAATATCGGTGTGCTGGATAAAAGCGAAGATCTGAACCTTGCAGAAATAGATGAGTTCATCAATCTTGGGATTGAGAATGATTTTAATACTGGTAACTGGGATCCACTGCACGGAATGGTGGGTCTGGGCATTTATTTTTTGGAACGACATAAAGAAACTGGAGAGAAAAAATATTTGGAGAAAATTGTTGACTATCTATCCACCATGAGAGTAACTGTTGGTGAATCTAAAGTCTGGATCACCACGGGGTATGGAAAATACAACAACGACAATTATAATTTCGGAATGGCACATGGCATGCCGGGTATTCTTTCTTTCCTGGCGCAGGTGCATACAAGAGGAATAAAGCAGCCAGCAATTGAAGAGATGATATCGGGGTGTTTCCCGTTCCTTTTACAACACGAGTATAAAGAAGATATGGAATATAGTTTTCCGAATTCGATTGATGTAAATCCTGCAGAGAAAGAAACTGATTCAAGGTTAGCCTGGTGCTATGGTGATCTGTGCATGGCCAATGCGTTTATTCATTGCGCAAAAGCTTTAAAACGTAATGACTGGAAGGTAAAAGGAATTGAAGTGGCTTTGAAGACCACGAAAAGAAATTTTGAAAGTTCGGGATGTGTGGATGCTCCTTTCTGTCATGGCGCTGTTGGATTGGTTCATCAGTATAACCGTCTTTACAAATTAACGAATAACGATGTTTTTAAATACGCAGCCGAAAACTGGCTTCACATTACACAAAAGCATTTTTATAAACCCGGCGAAGGAGCAGGCGGCTATTTTTTCCGTACTCACAATGAGGAAAAAAAGATTTTTGAGATGACGGCAAATTATAGTTTGCTAGAGGGGAGTGCAGGCATTGCTCTTGTTTACTTATCCTGGCTGCATGATATTGATCCGGGTTGGGATATTATTTTTTTAACCAATGTATAAAATAAAAAATCTTTTTAAAGAGTGGTATGAGCCGCACGATTCCTTTGTGGTTCGCAATCCACTTTTTCCCATCGAAAGATTTTACAGTTGGAAAACAGATGAGGAAGATGTTCCAGACGCAAAAGAAACATTGAGAAGATCCATAACAGCATTTTACCTGCAGCCTATTGTTCAAGAGGCATTGTATATCGCTTCGCCAGATCTGCATGCGCAAATGATGCTGTGGCTGGAAAATAAGATCGATAAAGAAGATAAAAGAGAAAAAACTGAACTTTCTCTCATAAAATACTTCATCCGTATGTGCACCCGCTGCACACCTTACGGGTTATTTGCTTCTTGTACAGCAGGGAATTTTTCTGATGCTACTGAAATTATTTTAACTGATAAAAATTTCATACAGCGTCATGGCCGGTTGGATATGGATTATGTATGTGAACTGCATTCGCATCTACTGAAACAAAAAGAAATTTGTGATCAGTTATTTTTTTATCCAAATACTTCTTTGTACCGCATCGGTGACCAATGGAGATATGTGGAGCACCGTTTTCATAAAGAAACCGGAAGAAGCTATCATATTGTGGAAGTTGATAACTCAATTCATATTGAAAAAATATTTCTTGCAGCAAAAGAAGGTAACACAGTAGCAGGATTAGCTGATGCAATTGCTGATGATGGAGTTTCTGTTGAAGAAGCCACAGAATTCATTCATGAACTGATCAATAACCAAATACTTATTAATGAACTGGACCCGTCAGTGACAGGTGAAGAATATTTCTCCGTAGTACTCCGCAAACTGAAAACACTTCAGCATACAGAAAAATATGTGGAGAAATTTGAAAAAGTATTTGAAAAATTTAAGCAGGTAAAAAAATCAGATGGTAAGGCGAAAAGATTAATCTACACTGAAATTGTACAGGAACTTCAGCAATTGGAAGTTCCTCTTCATATAAAAACATTGTTACAGGTAGATAGTTATCGTCCGGCAGCCTGCACAATTAACAAAAAGTTTCAAGAAGAACTTTTGAAAGGAGTAAGCCTCCTGCAACTATTAACATCAGATAATTCCATTAAAGATTCTTTTGCTGATTTCAAAACTGCCTTTATCAATCGTTATGAAGGACAATGGGTGCCATTGGCAGAAGTACTGGATACAGAATCAGGGATTGGGTACGGAAGATTTGCAACCAGTGGAATGGAAGAGTCACCATTGATTGATAAACTCCCGATTGGAAATGGCATTGCCTCTAATAACGTACAGCACTATACCGAAACTGAGTCATTCAAGCGACAACTTTATCACCAGGCCATTTCTAAGAATGAAACTGAAGTAACAATTAATGATTCTCTAATTGAAAAACTTTCAGCAAAAGATCCATCCGTTGCCGGGCTGCCCGATTCGATTTCGATGATGATAAAAATTAAAGCCGCAACACCTGAAGATATTGACCAGGGAAATTATTCAATTTCCCTGCAGCCGCCTGCAGGTCCTTCCGGCGGAAATTTATTGGGACGTTTTTGTCATTTGCATCCTGATATTGAAAAATTAACCCGTTCGGTATTAGAGGAAGAAGAAGCACATCGGCCTGAAGCTGTCTTTGCTGAGATCGTTCATCTTCCGGAGTCAAGGATTGGCAATATCCTGATGCGACCTGCGCTGCGACAATACGAAATACCTTACCTATGTGGTACCACGTTGGATAAAAAATTTCAAATTCCGGTTAGTGATTTACTGGTGGGCATTGAAACCAACAAAGTTGTTCTCCGTTCAAAGCGATTAAATAAAGAAATAATTCCGCGGCTGACAACAGCACATAATTTTAGCCTGACTACTCTTCCTGTTTACCAGTTTCTATGTGATTTGCAATTTCAAAATATCCGATCGATCGGATGGCAATGGAGTGTACTGGATAGTCAGTCCTTTTTACCAAGAGTAAGCTATGGCAAATTCATTTTATCAAAGGCAAGATGGATTTTAACAAAAGAGGAATTAAAAAACCTTGATCATAAAAACGATGAAACACTTATACAGCAGTTTATCGGGCTAAGAAAACAGAAAAATCTGCCTGACTATGTTTTACTGTCGCAGGGTGACAATGAATTACTGCTGCACCTGGAAAATATTTTCTGCCTCAAATTATTACTGGCTGAAGTGAATAAAAGTGAGACCGTCATTCTTACTGAGTCGCTTGATACACCTGGTAGTGGCTGGATCAAAAGCCCGGATGGGCATCATGCCGGTGAATTCATTTTTACATTCAGCAGAAAAAAAACGAACCCTGTAAGTAAACCCATAGTTCGGTCTGAACTTGTAAAAGAAAAAACCATTAACCGGTTTTTTCCCGTTGGTTCTGAATGGCTCTATGCAAAAATTTATTGTGGTACAAAAACCGCTGAGAAATTATTGGCTAATGTGCTGAAACCATTTACAGAGGATCTGCTTTCTGAAAAGATCATTGACAAATTCTTTTTTATCCGCTACCATGATACCGGCCCTCACATTCGCATCCGTTTCCATAATTCAAGTAAAAAAGATTTCTGGAAGGAAGTACTCTCCCGGTTGCAAAATATTTTGCAACCTTATTTTGAAAATCATTTGGTGCACAACCTGCAGTTTGAAACCTATCGCCGTGAAGTTGAGCGTTATGGTCTTGATATTATGCACCTGAGTGAAGATATTTTTTTTCATCAATCAGAGACTGTGCTAAATTTTATTTCCATGCTTGAAGGAGATGACGGCGAACAATATCGGTGGCAGTTAGCATTAAAAGCTGTCGATATGATCCTCGATGATTTCCTTTACCCGCTTGAAAAAAAATTTACTCTTATAAAAATGCTGGATAAAAATTTTTCAGATGAATTCAAAATAGGATCTATAGAACGTAAAAAGATCTCAGAACGATTCTGTGACCATAAAAAATTACTCGAAATCTTAATGGGTAATAGTTGGCGGGGCGATGAAAACCTGGCAAAAGCAATTTCTGTATTTCAGAATTACAGCCGCTGTTACCAGAAGACTATTGACGGTATTTTAAATGCACCGTCAGTTAAGGGTGACCAAGATCGATTAGACAACCTAATTGCAAGCTATCTTCACATGTTCGTTAATCGTTTATTCGTCAGCAACCAGCGAAAAACTGAATTGGTGATTTATGAATATCTGTGGAAATATTATGAATCAAAACTCGCAAGAAAAAAACAGAAAAGAAATATTTCTGAAATTGCAAACGTTAGACAATGAAATTTCCTCTCATGTTACAATCTTCCTTCAATGATTGCGGACCAACTTGTTTGAAAATGATCGCAGCTTATTACGGCCTGGACTATTCAATAAATTTTTTAAAGAAAAGTTGTCAGATCAAAACGAATGGAGTTTCGATGTTAAACATTCATAAAACTGCGAAGACGATAGGACTATATTCGAAAGGAGTAAAATTGGATATCGAAAAACTAAAAGAGATTGTTCAATCATCTCCCTTACTACTTCATTGCAACCAAAACCATTTTGTAATTGTTTACAAAACACCGAAGCCAGGCTTAAAGGGTCAATATCATGTAGCAGATCCTGCCAAAGGCTTGATAAAAATGAGAGAACAAGAACTATTGTGTTATTGGGTACCTAAACCTTCAGCCGACTCTAAGCAGTCATCAAATTCTCATAAAAAAAGTACACAGAAGGCACTGGGAAATGCATTAATTATTCACCGTCTGGGCCTTCTTGAATAAAAAAATATATCCATTTCAGGATAATTCGAAGTTTTACTCGAAGTTCAAAGGGTAAATTTCCCTGCCTTTTAAATAATTTTTACCTATGACTCACACCATAAAATTTATAATTTAACGTTTCCAATAACGCTATGAAACTCTCAATTAAAAACCCGTCCACTATGAAAACCCCAGGCCAACCCAACTTTTATTTTTCAGCCTACCCTCTTAAGGTTATAAAAGAAGCGGAGACCGAAAAAAAATCTTACCTGCACATTTATTCAAGATCCCGTGATAAAAAAAAGTTTGCAGAAGGCTTAAAGATACTTCCGATGGTCAATCCTTATTCTAAAAAGGATGAGGCAAGGCTGATGCAATCTTTAGATAAAAGAAACCAACCAGACAATGTGGAAGAAAGAGACAGTGATTGGTTTGCCAGCTATGAATAAAAACTATTTTGTCAATAAAAAATAAAGCCCCGCTAGCGGGGCTTTTGTATTCATAAAAGATCTTAATTAATAGATCACAAGTCGTCTAACATCCTGGGCATAGACAATTGTACTTGTACTTGTGGTGCTATTGTATTGATATAGATCCTGCTTAATAAGACCCTTGTCTTTTGCATAATAAGAATCAAACCATGCTACAAGCACCCAGCTTGTTCCTGCCTGTTGTTTTAACTCCTGCTTTACCTGGATAACATTCGTGTAATTTGTCGTGCCTACTGTAAAGTTTACATTTTGTTGAGTTATAGTAAATTCCCATCTTAAAGTAGCTGTAAAAGGTGACCCTGTTGGTGGTGTAACTTGTCCTGAAAATTGTTGTGACATCCAGTTACCACCAACAGTCAGATTATCTTTTAAGAAAGTATATTCCATCCAAAGTGGATTATCAAGCCCAACATAAGATCCCATATCTATCCATTCAAAATAATCGCCTCCTGATCTTCTATAATAACCAAAACTATCAACCGGATTTTGTCCATCATTATAAAAGAAAAGATTGTATGTATTGCCATTTATGGTTTTTGTTGGAGCGACAACAAATATTAACAAGGAATCGGTTGGATCGCCATCATACTGGTAACTCCAGTTACTAAATGTAGTGCGGGGAAAATAATCAGGAATAGCAACGGATGTAGCAGTGCATTGAAATGTGCAGGTGCCAGTTCCACCGGTTACAGTATATGTATTTGTGCCTGCGGCTGTGGGTGTGCCGCTTCCTGTTAAAACAATTGTATGTGCCCCTGTTGTAGCAAATGTTCCTGTACCGCTGAATATAATTCCATTTACTGCCGGTGCAGTAGTAACACTCCATGAGCCAATATTGGTCACATTGACATTCAGCGTTATTGTATTTGCAGCTGTCAGTGCTGTGCCCGCAACATAAGTGCCGACTGGCGTTGCACCAGTACAGCTTATCGTAAATACAGAACTACCACCACCACCGCCAGTTGGCGCAGTAACTGTTACTGTAAATTCGCAAACAGTGCCATTGTAAGTTACCGTAAAAATATTTGTACCAGCAGCCAATGGTTTACCTCCGCCAATTAACCGTACAGTTTGCGCACCGGTAGCAGTGAATGAGCCAGTAGCTTTAAAATAATATCCATTAACAGTATCTGAGGAAACGGTATATCTACCTACTGTATCAACCTGCACACTTACATCAGCATAATTTGAGGCTTTTATCGCCGTGTCTTTAAAATAAGTGCCTGAAACAACAGCGCCAAGGCAATTGCCAGAGGCATCAACTGAAAGCGAACCAACGGATGCCGTAGAAGCTCCTTGTTCAAAGCTTGTTTCTTTTTGGCAAGCCATGAAAAGAACCGAAGTAATGATCAGCAGCGATAAGATGTTAAATAGTGTCTTCATGAGGTGATATTTGGACTATGAAAATAATGTTTTTTTCTCATTGTGTGGTGTGACTTGTGTTAAACAGAATGGTTTACTGTACCTGCACTTTATCACTGATATCAGCGCTGGTTTCAATTGTTGCAAATGTTTCCTGGGTCTTTTTTCTTTTGAAAAACCGTTTCTGAAATATTAATAACGTTATTACCCCGACAGATATTGAAGCATCGGCAATATTAAAGATCGGGCTAAAGAATTCAAACTGCTCGCCACCCCAGAGCGGGACCCATTTTGGAAGGGTGGTATCAAAAATGGGGAAGTATAGCATATCTACAACGCAACCATGTAAAAAAGAGGAATAGCCATTCGTGGAAAGAGCAGCGATCCCGGAATAGGATTGGTAGTCTTTCAAAGCTGGGACAAACACGTACCCTTTATCGAAGATCATTCCGTAGAACATACTATCAATAAGATTCCCTAATGCGCCGGCATAGATAAGCGCTGCGCAAACAATAAATCCTTTATGATAATGATTCTTTACTATCCTGCCCAGATACCATGTACCGAAGATTACAGCGGCAAGTCGGAATAGAGTCAGCACAATTTTACCCGTTTCATTTCCAAACTTCCAACCCCAGGCCATACCGGGGTTTTCAATAAAATGTAAATGAAACCATGGCGTAATTTCATTGGCCTCGCCAAAATGATAATTCGTTTTTATCCAAATTTTTAGAACCTGATCTATGATTATAATGAGGGCAATAATGAAGATTACATGCTTGAGTTTCACCAATTGGGATTTAGTGGGCAAATATAAGCAGAATGGGGGAAGGCTCTAAGTCAAATAAGTCATAAAAGTGACGCCATTAAATGGTATTTAGAATTCATTCTTCATAATAAACTCTCTTCACCCTTTCCGAAATACCGGTCATTATCTCGTAGGGAATTGTGCCTGCCCAATTAGCAAGCTCTTGTATAGGGATCTCTTTACCAAAGATTATTACTTCATCTCCTTGTTTTACTCCAGGTATACCAGTGACATCTACCATTACCATATCCATACAAACGGCGCCAATAACCGCTGCAAGCTGTCCTTTCACCCAAACTTTTCCGGCGCCATTTCCAAGCCTTCGGCTAAATCCATCAGCATAACCAATACTGACTGTTGCGATCATTGCATTTTTTTCAATAATTCCTTTTCGATTATATCCAACCGTTTCACCAGCTTTTAAATTTCTTATTTGCGCAATGGTTGATTTTAAAGTAGCCACAGGTTGAAGATCAAGTTTGCCAGAGAAAGAACTATCAACTCCGTAAAGACCAATACCTAAACGAACCATCTCGAGTTGCATTTGAGGATGACGAAGAATTGCAGCTGAGTTAGCTATATGGCGAAGAAAATTATAACCGATACCTTTTTCTAAAATGGAACAAGCATTCACAAACAAGTCATACTGTTTACTGGTAAATTCATCCTGCATTGCATCTTCGCTTGCAGAAAGGTGCGAAAAAACAGAATGCACTCTAAAAGAAGAGGTAGCACTTATTTCCCTGCATAATTTTTCTATTTCCTGAACGCCGAAGCCCAGGCGATTCATGCCGGTTTCAATTTCAATATGTACAGGATAGTTTTTTATTCCTTCTCTTTTTAAAAAACCATCCAAAGACTTCAGGATCGAAAAAGAAAAAATAACAGGTTCAAGCCGGTTATTTATAAGCGTATCAAAAGTTTCTGCTTCAGCATTCATTACCATCATTGGTAATGTGATGCCGGCCTTGCGCAATTCAGTTCCTTCATCAGCATAAGCAACGCCTAGATAATCTACCTTTTGATATTGTAATGTATTGGCAATCTCGGCGCCACCGCTTCCATAAGCAAAAGCTTTTACCATTGCCATCAACTTTGTAGAAGGTTGCAATAATTTTTGGTATTGCTGAAGATTATGCGCCACTGAATTCAGGTTTATCTCCAGCTCAGTCTGGTGAACTTTTAATTCAAG
>DASYQG010000308.1:0-8462 GCA_036005825.1 Chitinophagaceae bacterium
TAAATGTGAATGACCTGCTGAGAGAATATCATGCAATAGTTTTAGCTGGTGGTTCAACAGTTCCAAGAGATCTGAACATTCCCGGAAGAGAATTGAAAGGAGTTCATTATGCCATGGAGTTTTTAAAGCAACAGAATAAACGGAACGCTAATCTTGACCCTTTTGCAAACCCAACTATTGAAAGCAATATTTATCCTGAAGATATTTTAGCAAATAATAAGAATGTGGTCGTGATCGGTGGTGGTGATACAGGAAGCGACTGTGTAGGAACAAGCAATCGTCATAAAGCAAGTTCAGTATCACAGTTTGAGTTATTGCCAATGCCACCAAAAGAAAGAACATCATTCATGCCCTGGCCTTCTTACCCGATGACATTAAAAACTTCTTCCTCACAAGAAGAAGGTGCAGATAGAAAATGGGCCATCGCTACCAAAGAATTTATCGGTGACAGAAATGGAAATCTCAAAGCATTAAAGATCGTTGACCTTGAATGGAAGATCACTGAAGATGGAAAGCCTGCCTCATTTGTTGAAGTAGCAGGAAGTGAAAGAGAAATTCCATGTGAGCTTTCATTGCTTGCAATGGGTTTTATCAATCCGCAATATGAAGGATTACTTCAACAGCTGGATGTTGAATTAGATGAAAGAAGAAATGTAAGAGCATCGGAAAAAACTTATAAGACCAATATCAATAAAATATTCGCAGCTGGCGATATCCGTCGCGGTCAATCATTAGTTGTATGGGCCATCAGCGAAGGCCGTGAATGTGCAAGAAAGATCGATGAGTTTTTGACCACTGGTCACTCGCTTTTAGAAAGAAGAGAGGCTTCTATACTATCAGTTTAGTATCAAATTATATTTTATTTTAATAAGTCGCCGTAGTGGGCGACTTATTCATTTTGGTAGTAAAATGCCTATAAATTTGAATTATCACCACTATTTTCACATTACAATTATTTTTATGTATTATTTGAACAGGTGTTAGTTATTTGAATTAGTAAATTTGAATTACTGGCATTCAGTATTTATAATTTTAAATAACAACAACGATTATGAGTAAGAAAACCGCGAAACAGATTTTACCTTTTGTACTAATCTTAGTAGTAGCACTGGTAGCAATGTTTGTAAAACCGATTGCAGATTATGTTCCCGGAGAAAAGGACCCACAATACAGCAGCGCTGATATTGCCTGGGTTCTTGTGTCAACAGCACTTGTCTTTCTAATGACACCCGGTCTTGCATTCTTTTATGGTGGAATGGTAAACCGTAAGAATGTTATTTCAACAATGATCAAAAGTGTAGTTGCAGCAGGTGTAGTAGGTATACTTTGGGTTGTTTGTGGATTTAGCCTTGCTTTTGGTGATACAGTAAAAGGCTTAGGTATAATTGGAGATCCGACAACTTTTGCTTTTTTTCATAATGTAAAAGGGCACGCCGCCTGGCCATTGGCAAACACGATCCCGCTTACGCTTTTTTCATTATTCCAATTAATGTTTGCGGTGATCACTCCAGGTCTTGTAGTGGGAGCTTTAGCAGAAAGGATCCGGTTCACTTCTTTTATTCTCTTTATTATTTTATTCTCCTTACTAGTATATGCCCCGGTAGCGCATTGGAACTGGCATCCGGATGGATTCCTTGCTAAAATGGGTGCATTCGACTTTGCGGGTGGTACGGTTGTACATATCACGGCTGGTTGTGCTGCATTAGCAGGCGCCATGGTTTTGAAAAGAAGAAAATCGCATATTGAGAACAGGGAGATCCCACCAGCAAATGTTCCTTATGTATTGATCGGAACAGGTTTGCTATGGTTCGGATGGTTTGGTTTCAATGCTGGTTCTGCAGTTGGCGCAACGTCTTTAGCAGTTAATGCATTTGGTACAACCACTACCGCAGCTGCTTCAGCTGGTCTTACCTGGATGTTCTTTGATGTTATCAAAGGAAAGAAACCATCTGTACTTGGATTTTGTATCGGGGCTGTTGTAGGTTTAGTGGCGATCACTCCTGCTGCAGGTTTTGTAGGTATTCCTCAGAGTATCATCGTTGGTTTAGTAGGAGCCGTTGCTTCAAATATTGCTGTAGCTATCAAACAAAAATCAACACTTGATGATACACTTGATGTATTTCCATGTCACGGTATAGGCGGTATGGTCGGTATGTTGCTTACTGGTGTATTTGCAAGTACTGCAGTAAACAGTGCTGGTCCCAATGGTTTGTTTTATGGTAATCCTGAATTCTTCTTTACCCAGTTTAAAGCAATGGGTATAGTAGTTCTTTACAGCTTTACTGTTTCATACGGAATATTCAAATTCATCAACTTCATAGTACCAATGCGTGTTTCTGAACTGGAAGAAGAACTCGGTTTGGATGAAACACAGCATAATGAAAAATACATGCAGGGTCATTTATTGGTTCACCACAACGGTGAAATAAAAGAAACACCCGCAGAAAAACACGTATAAAGAAAAAGGTACAGCCTGATTAGAACTTCTGGCAAAGTTCAGGGCTGTACCAATTTTAAATAACAATTAAAATCATTACAATGTTACGAAAAATTTTCGTGGCGCTAACCGCCATTACTCTAAGTCTTTTTGCAAATGCACAAGTAGCTTCGTTAAACCCGGACACCACGGCAACACCTGCTACTGCCACTGAAGAAACAAAACCGGCTCTTATAATTACCGGCTCTGCAGATGTTTATTATAAATATGATTTTGCAAAAACAAAAGCAAATACTTATACAAGCTTTACCGGCACACATAACAGTTTTGCATTGGGAATGGCCAGTGTAAAACTTGAACACAAGGGAAATAAAGTTGGCGCTGTTTTGGACCTTGGATTCGGTCCCCGCGCAAAAGAGTTTTCTTATACGGATGAAGGAATAACCCAGGCAATAAAACAATTATATATAACCTACTCTCCCACTGACTGGCTAAAATTTACTGCAGGTACATGGGGAACACATGTTGGTTATGAATTGCTCGATCCGCAATTGAATCGCAACTATAGCATGAGCTATATGTTTACCAATGGGCCTTTCTCGCATACAGGTGTGAAAGCTGACATCACAAAAGGCAAACATGGATTCATGATCGGCGTTTCAAATCAAACTGATTTCAGAATTCCGCTTGATGGATACATTAATAAAAAATTCGTTATCGCTCAATACAGCCTTGCTGCAAGTGATAATATAAAGATTTACCTGAACTATGTTGGCGGTAAGAATTTTGATACATCAAAAGTTAGCCAGTTTGATGCCGTGCTTACTGCTAAAGTAAGCGACAAGTTCAATATAGGATTTAATGGTACTGTTAACAGCACCCAAAGCTGGGATGGCGCAAAAAATGTGGATGGTCAAAGCTGGTGGGGATCTGCATTGTATCTGAATCTTGATCCGAAACCATGGTTCGGCCTAACATTACGTGGTGAATATTTTAATGATGATAACCAGCTTAAGATGTTTGCTTATGTACCAGAAGGTGGTAGCATTTTTGCCACAACGCTTTCAGCAAATTTTAAAACAGGTGGTTTTATTTTCATTCCTGAATTCAGAATGGATAATGCAAGCCAGGCCATTTTTGTTGATAAAGATGGTGCAGGAAAAAAATCGGCAAGCAACTTTTTGATCTCGGCGATCTACTCATTCTGATAATAAAAAATTAATACGACGTGCTTACAAGAATATTAAAGGAATTTGAACTTTGCGGCATAGCATTTTCATCAACTTTCTTTTCATATGGCAAGCAATCGTTGAGGCCGTCCGTTTCTACGGAGGGCCTTTCTTTCTTTTTATTTCCGTTTGTTTGCTTGCCGAAACATTTATTTTATCCGGGGTTACTTTTATTGATTCCCGGTATTAACACTTATAATTACCAAATGCAAAATTGAGCATTCATTTTCTCTCACATTGCTTTTGCCCCTCACGTAGCTTGTTTCATACTGAATGATTTTTCTCATTGATTACTGCTGTATATCACTATTGCATGTCTTTAAATTTTTTTAGCAGACATAAGCATTACCGGCCCTTGTTTCTACAGGGGCTTTTTTATTCGTGAATCGTCAAACGTCAAATGTGAAATGCTTTAATTTGTGGCATCTTTTCACGTTTCACTTTTCACGTTTGACATTAAGCTGAATTTCTTCCTGCATTGATGATCCCAAATGAACAGCGCATCACTAATTTCTCGCAAGTACCTTTTATCGGTGCATTGATTAATGCTTCTTCCATTTCTCTTACACGGATCATAGCATATTGCTGTATGGTAAGCAACGGCAATACAATTCTTTCCCGCATTTGAATCGACTGCTGCTCGATCGGGTAATCATCCATTAGTTCAGATTTGCCAGACAAACGAAGTATATATTGTTTTGTCAATTCATACTCTTTGTATATCATCTGCCATATCTCACCAAACTTCGGATGATCCGCTAAATGTGCAGTGAGTGGGAAAAATGATTTCTGCATTGCCATCTCGCAATTATCAAGCAGTGTTTTGAAAAATAATGATTGATCATAGAATTTTTTGATCGCAGCAAGTTTCCCTTTTTGCTCTAATTTTTGTAAGGCCGTTCCCACACCAAAATAACCGGGCACATTTTGTTTTAATTGGCTCCACGCTCCGACAAAGGGTATTGCTCTTAAATTTTTTAATGACATCCTGCTGGATCCTCCACGTTTGGATGGACGGCTGCCAATATTTGTTTCGCTGTAAAATCTTAAAGGACTTGCGTGAACCAAATAATCAACAAAGTCAGGATGATTCTTTAATTGATTATAAGCATCAAAACTGATTTCGGCTAATTCCTGGACCAATCTCTCCTCACTCTCGCCAAAATCTGGTTCTTTATTTGTAAATATCTCGTTAGTTATTCCAGCATGGATCAATTGCTCCAGGTTGTATTGTGCAGAGTCGATCGTCCCAAAATTTGAGCTGACTGTTTGCCCCTGTATAGTGAGTTGAATTTCTTTACTTGAAATATTTTTACCAAGCGAGGCATAGAACTTATGCGTTTTACCGCCACCTCTTGCCGGCGGACCACCACGTCCATCAAAGAACACCACATCAATTCCACACTCTTTTGATATTGCTGTCAATTCTACTTTTGCCTTGTAAATACTCCAGTTCGCCATCAGGTACCCGCCATCTTTTGTTCCATCGCTAAATCCAACCATAATAACCTGGTTGTTATTCCTTCTTTTCAAATGCTGCTTGTACTCTTCATTCGTATACAATTTCTTCATGATCGATGCGGCACCTTTCAGATCATCGATAGTCTCAAACAGCGGAACTATGTCAATATTCAATTCTTCTTTTTTCCAGCCTCCCAATAAAAACAAACCATACACTTCCATTGCATTTAAAGCGCTGTTGCATTGGCTAATGATGTAGCGATTGCATCCCTGCACACCATTATATCGTTGAATTTGCTTTACAACCTGTACAGATTCGATCGTGTCCCTTTGGATCTCATCACCGTTTAGTAAAGATGGATCGATCGGTTGGAGGTTGGAAAGTATTCTTATCTTTTCATCATCATTCAATGAGGAATAATTTTCCGGAATATCCTTCACTTTACCGATTAGCGATTCGATCACAGCAACATGTATCGAAGCCTCTTGCCGTATATCAAGCGAAGCAAAGTGCAATCCGAAAATTTGCACTTTATTTCTAAGATTATTTACAAGATGCAGAAATAAACTATTGTGTTTAAAAATTAAAATATCCCTTATTTCATCCAGCGTTTTTAAGATCTCTCGCTGAGTAATGTCGGTCATTTGACCGGGGACAAACAGGTTGTTATATAGTTTTTTTTCAAGATCATTCAATAAAACATCGACTCCTTCAAAAGTCAGTCTGCGCTTTAGTCTTCTTATTTCAAGATAATAGCACTTGATAATACCGCCTCGCAGAGCTTCTGCCACCTGTAAAGTTGTTTCCGCTTTTACAAATGGATTTCCATCTCTGTCGCCGCCGGGCCAGAATCCCATTCTTAAAATAGAATGACCATTCGGTAATGAATCAGAAAAATGATTTTTAAAATAGGAAGCAATTCTTCCTGCCGCAGCATAAAAAACATTTTCTAAATACCAGATCAGGCTTATAGCTTCATCATAAGGTGTGGGCTTTTGGTGCTTCAGGAATGGAGTTTTACCCAACTGCTGCAATAAAACATTTACCTGGCTCGCATTATTCTCAGCCAGTGCTTTTGAAAGATCGTTGATAATTCCAAGAACAGGGCCAGGATAAAATTGCGTTGGATGCGCAGTTAATACAAGCAATACGTTAAAGTCCTTTAATTTTTCTGCAAGCTTCTTTTCTAGCTTTTCCTGCACCACTTCGGATTCAAGATGTTTTAAAGTTCCAGTGCCATTCATATCATTAACTTCGCGAAAAGCGGCATCTTCTAGCGCATCAAACAATACAACCTGTCTTTCTGCGTACTGAACAAATCGAAAAAGCAGGTCAAGTTGATCTTCTTCTTTTAATGAGGAGGTATGCTTATTAAAAAAATCTTCGATGATCTGCTTAGGGCTTTGTTTCTTTTTGAAACCATCTTCACAAACGGAAAGAAATAAGGAAAGCAAGATCCCTGTCTTTTCAATCCGGTGAAAAGGCAATGAAGTAAATAAACTATTGTACAGTTGAAACTTAACGCCAACAAAATTCCTGAATCTTTCCAATGCTGCCGATGATGTATTACTCATTTGATCAGTTCCTTTAAATTTTATTTAATGCGGCAAGCAAGTATTTCAAATTTAAGCCAAATTCTTTGTGTTGATGACAACAAAAAAGCTCTCCCTTTTGAGGAGAGCCTTTGGTATGAAGAGATGTCTTGTTATTCTTCGCTTTTCTTTTCCGTTGTAGCTTCCTCTGCTTTATCAGCAGTTTTCTTTGTAGTGCGGCTACGACGAGTTTTCTTCGTAGTCTCTTTCACTTCACCTTTACCCTTACCATAGATATCATTAAAGTCAACCAGTTCGATCAATGCCATTTCAGCATTATCACCGGTACGGGCACCTAATTTAATGATGCGGGTATAACCACCAGGACGACCAGCTACTTTTTCCGCAATAGCGCTGAACAATTCAGTGATCGCAGCTTTATCCTGCAAATAACTGAATACAACACGACGCTGATGAGTCGTGTTTGTCTTTCCTTTTGTAATGAGCGGCTCTACATAAACACGTAAAGCTTTTGCTTTTGCTACAGTTGTAACAATCCTCTTGTGAGTGATCAAAGCAACTGCAAGATTACTGAGCAACGCATCCCTGTGGGATTTTGTTCTGCTTAGATTTTTGATTTTGTCTCCGTGACGCATGACTGTTTAATTTGAGGTTTGAAATTTGAGATTTGAAATTCTCCTATTCAAACCGGTTTATAAATTCGATCGTACCGTGTCAGGAATTACGATCTACTATCTCAATATTGATATGAAAGTTGACGAGTGCGACGCAACAGAAGTTTAACAGTGGCAATACTGCTGGTTACATAATCATCAACTTTCATTAAAAGAACTAATTCTAAAAAAAAATATCTGTTCAACCTAAGTCTCCCCTTTAGGGGGACAGGGGGTTTAGAAATCATCTTTATCCAATCCTAACTTACCCAAGTCCATTCCGAAATGCAAACCTCTTTCATTTAACACTTGCTCAATTTCAGCCAAAGATTTTTGTCCGAAGTTGCGGAACTTCATCAGGTCTTCTTGTTCGTATTGAACTAACTCACTCAATGAATTAATTTTTGCTGCTTTCAAACAGTTGAATGCACGAACAGAAAGATCAAGATCTTCAAGAGGAGTCTTAAGGATCTTGCGGAGTTGCAATGTTTGCTCATCCACCAGGTCTTCTTTCTTCTCTTCTTTATTATCAAATGTGATGTTCTCATCAGTAATGATCATCAAATGCTGGATCAAAATGCGTGATGCTTGTTTCACTGCCTCTTCAGGATGAATCGTACCATCTGTAGCAACTTCCATGATCAATTTCTCATAGTCAGTACGTTGCTCCACACGGGTATTTTCAATTGTATATTTTACATTCTTTATCGGAGTGTAAATAGAATCAATAGGAATATAACCGAGGATCGCATCTTTTGGTTTGTTATCTTCTGCAGGAACATAACCACGGCCTTTACCAATAGTCAACTCGATATCCAATTTAGCAGAAGAATCCAAAGTACAGATCAGTAATTCAGGATTCATGATCTGGAAACTTTGCGTTCCTTCGCCGATCATTGCTGCTATAAATTCAGAACGATTCTTTATTGACAACATGACTCTTTCATTGCTTACTTCATGATCAACAACTTTCTTAAAGCGAACCTGCTTCAGGTTCAATAAAATTTCCACCACATCTTCAGCAATACCTTTAATTGTTGCGAATTCGTGATCAACCCCGTCAATTTTCACACCCACGATCGCATACCCTTCCAATGAACTTAATAATACACGGCGAAGAGCATTACC
>DASYQG010000309.1:0-3642 GCA_036005825.1 Chitinophagaceae bacterium
GCAGCATTAGTTTCTGCATCATGCAAGCTTTTTTTACAACCTGAATGGGATAGAGCCGCTGAAATTACTCCATTGATTATTGATTATATCAAAGCTCATCCGCAATGGGAACTTAGCCTGCAGATACATAAGTATATTAATGTGCCTTGAGGAATGAACTTCGGGGGGGTGAGCTATGAAAAAAGGCAATGTGCAACCAAAAAAAATTCCTTTTCCTCTTAACATTTATTTACTAAACAAGGAATAAAAAAGCATTAGATTCGTTATAGAAATCCAGCTTTATCAATGAAAACTTTTGTTTATACAATCCTTCTTGTTTTCTGCCAGCTTTTTATTGCCAATTCTTTAAATGCGCAAGTTTCAAACCCTGCTAAAATAAATCCTCGGGCAGTAAAAATGTATAATGAAGGAATGGCAAAAGCAACCGAAGACAGGTTTGATGATGCGATCAGTTATTTTTCACAAGCTATTTACCTGGACTCAAATTATGTTGATGCATATTTATCTCTTGCCGGTGTCTATGGCCAAACAAAAAAGCCTGATCTGTCTGTTGAATATTATGAAAAAGCATTGAGAAAAGATTCTGCTGCCACCAAAGTTTATAAACTGCCTTATGCTATCAATCTTGCGGGCACAGGAAATTTTAATAAAGCATTGAATGCAATTGATGAATATTTATCAAATCCGAAATTGGGAGAAGCAAGCCGTAAGGCTGGCGAATTTCGTAAACGTTGTTTTGAATTTGCTGTTGCACAGGAAAAAAAGAACGCAGGACGCAATTACGAGTTTGCGCCAAAAAATGCGGGCGACAAGATCAATAGCGCCGAATCAGAATATCTTCCTTGTTTAACAATTGATGGAAAAGAATTTTTCTTCACAAGAAGGGTTCGGGGTTATGACGAAGATTTCTTTTCCGCAAAATGGGATGGTAAAGATTGGGTAAAAGCCGCACCACTTGGAGGTAATGTAAATACCGATCAGAACGAAGGTGCACAAATGATATCACAAGATGGAGAATGGCTGGTGTTCACAGCATGCAACAGAAAAGATGGTTGGGGCAGTTGCGATATTTATATTTCATTTAATACGCCACAAGGCTGGAGTGCAGGTCTTAATCTTGGTGGAAAAATAAATACAGATCAATGGGAATCGCAACCATGTCTTTCTCCTGATAAAAGAGACTTATACTTTGCAAGCAGAAGAATAGGCGGCTATGGTGGCAGTGATATTTATGTTTCGCATTTGCAGTTAAATGGTGAGTGGACAACACCGGAAAATCTTGGCCCGCAAATAAACACAGCTGGTGATGAATCGTGTCCTTTTATACATGCCGATAATCAAACATTATTTTTTACATCGAATGGTTTATTAGGTTATGGTGAAGATGATCTCTTTTATGCAAGAAAAGGGCCGAAAGGAGATTGGAGTGTGCCGGAAAATTTAGGTTATCCAATTAATACAATTTATAAAGAAGGAACGTTATTTATTGCGGCCGATGCAAAGACGGCTTATTATGCAAGTGACCGTACCGATAGCAAAGGCGGTTTGGATATTTATAGTTTTATTCTACCAGAAAATATTCGCCCTAATAAAACTCTTTGGGTAAAAGGAAAAGTATTTGATAAAAAAACAAACAAAGGTTTGCCTTCTGCAGTTGAGCTCATTGATCTGAATACAAAACAAATGATCTCAAAAGTGCAAACAGATGAAAGAGGGAATTATTTAATAACACTTCCTGTTGGAAAAGACTATGCATTCAATGTAAACCGGAAAGGCTATTTATTTTATTCAGATAATTTTTTCCTGACCAACCATTCACCCGATTCCACTTATGAAAAAAATATCCCGCTGCAACCGATAGAAGCCAATGCGTCTGTTGTATTAAAGAATGTTTTCTTTGATGTAAATAAATTTGATCTCAAACCTGAATCAGAAGCAGAGCTTGATATAGTAGTCCAGCTAATGAATGATAATCCTGCCGTAAAGATCCAGATCGGCGGACATACAGATAATGTTGGCAAACCCACCGACAATCTCACTTTATCAAACAACCGTGCAAAGTCCGTTGTCAATTATCTTATCTCTAAAGGCATTCCGGCAGCAAGACTTTCCGCAAAAGGCTTTGGCGAAACACAACCTGTTGCCGATAATAAAACGGAAGAAGGAAAAGCATTGAACAGGAGAACTGAAATGAAAGTGATCAGCCAATAGCAGATGATAATTTTATAGCGGATAGATGATAGTTTGTTTGTCCTTTAGTAAATTGCTAAACTATCAGTAATCAATTATCATCTATCATCTCTTGCACTCCGAACTATTATACCAACTCGCTTTAACAGAAGTTCCCAACATTGGCTCTGTTCGTGCAAAAATTTTAGCAATACATTTTGGCAGTGCTGAAATGATCTTCAAAGCACATTTGAAAGAGCTCGAAATAATTGAAGGTATCGGAACTATACCTGCAAAAGCCATCAAAACCTTTTCAGATTTTTCAAACGCTGAAGAAGAAATAAAATTCATTGAGAAGTACAAGATCAAAACACTATTCCTTACAGATAAAGATTATCCAAAACGTTTATTGAACTGTTATGACTCCCCCACTCTTCTTTTTTTTAAAGGTGACGCTGATCTGAATGCTTCAAAGATCATTGCGATCGTCGGCACAAGAAATCATACTGAATATGGAAAACAACAAACTGAAAAATTGGTGAGAGAACTTTCCTCTCAAAATATCCTTGTTGTCAGCGGCATGGCATTTGGCATCGATGCAATTGCTCATAAAACATCCTATAAACATAATCTCGCTACTGTTGGTGTCTTAGGTCATGGACTTGATCAAATATATCCACCAGATCATTCCAATCTTGCAAAAGATATGCTTAAACATGGCGGCGGATTGCTTACTGAATTCAGAAGCAATACAAAACCCGATAAACATAATTTTCCAACAAGAAACAGGATAGTGGCAGGCATGAGTGACGCTACTGTCGTTATTGAAACTGGAGAGAAAGGTGGTAGCATGATCACTGCTGAATTAGCGAATGGTTATAATAAAGATGTATTTGCATTACCAGGAAGAGTAAACGATAATAAAAGTGCAGGTTGTAATTTTTTAATAAGAAATAATAAAGCAATGCTATTAACCGATGCTGAAGAGTTAATTGAAGTGATGGGATGGGAAGAAAAAATACAAAAAACAAAAGGCAAATTACAAAGAGAGATATTTATTGAATTATCTAAAGATGAAAAGATAATTGTTGATATTCTGAAAGAAAAAGACCTGGTGCATGTTGACGAACTGAACTTTAAAAGCGGGTTAAGCAGCAGCTCAATGGCTGTCGCAATACTTAATCTTGAATTGCAGGGCGTAGTTGTTACATTACCGGGAAAACTTTACAAATTGAATTGATCCAATCGGTCTATTTTTAACCAAAAATTGCAGGACGCAATAATATCATTCACCCAAAAGTTATATAGTTTGCGCTGATTGATGAATGAGGCAACATTTTAACCGTTGTTATTGTCTCAAGTGCAGTAAAGAAAACATTTATCTCTATTTATGCCCTTAAAACTGCTGCGGAAATATTTTTTGGTTTTGTTGGCTCTTGTTTTTCAGGCAAAGATCAGTTTTGGCCAGGCCTG
>DASYQG010000310.1:0-8894 GCA_036005825.1 Chitinophagaceae bacterium
TTCTTCATCACCCAGGTTCCATTTTCCAACAAGCCCGGTAGCATACCCGTTTTTCTTCAATAATTCTGCAAGGGTTATCTCCTGCAACCCAAGCCCCGTTTGATATTTTTTCCTGTTCAGAGCTAATGACGGATGCAATGATCGCAAACTCTCATTCTTATTTGCAAAGGGCAGATAATTTTTCCGCATGTTTTTGATAAAAGCAGGATCAAATTTATCGTATGGCATAAATTCACTGCCAAAACGATTCTGATAACGCCCGGTCATGATCCCCATTCGTGATGGTGAGCAAACCGGAGATGTTGCGTATGCTTGTGTAAATCGGGTACCCTCATTTCCTAATGCATCAATGTTCGGAGTATGAATATTTATGTTCCCATAAGAAGCAAGATCACTGTAACCTAGATCATCCGCTATAATGAGTATAATATTCGGCGGGCCCGATCGATCTTCTTTCTCATGATCAGTGAAACCAAAAAAAATTATTGGGGTTAAAAACAAAAAAACGATCTTAATAAAGGATGTTTTCATAAGCAGTGGCTGGAATAAAATGCTTTTATAAAAAGGGTACAAGATAACTGTGCAATAATTACCCGGCAATTTTTTCTCGTTTAAAAAAAACTTACATAAACTCGCCTATATCCTGCATGATCCGCGTAGCAATATGATTTGCTTTTGTCTCAAAATCACTTTCGGCATAAATGCGAATGATAGGTTCTGTATTGGAAGTGCGGAGATGCACCCAATCATTATCGAATTCTATTTTTAATCCATCTTCAGTATTAATCGGATGCTTTTTATATTTCTTTTTTATTTTTTCAAAGATGGCTTTCACATCGACACCATTATTCAACTCGATCTTATTTTTTGAAATAAAATAATCAGGGTATAAACTACGCAATGATTTTGCACCAAACATATGATTGGCCAAGTGGCTTAAAAATAAACCGATGCCGATCAATGCATCGCGGCCATAATGAAAATCCGGAACAATAATGCCGCCATTGCCTTCGCCACCGATCACCGCATTTACTTCTTTCATTTTCTTTACCACATTCACCTCTCCTACTGCAGATGGAAAATACTCGCCCCCATGTTTAAGAGTTATATCTTTTAAAGCACGGGTACTGCTCATATTGCTTACCGTGTTGCCATTTCTTTTACCCAATACATAATCTGCAATAGCCACTAACGTGTATTCTTCACCAAACATAGAGCCATCTTCACAAACAAAACATAAGCGGTCAACATCCGGATCGACCGCAATTCCCAAATGAGCATTTTGCTTTACCACTTCGCGGCTTAGTTCTGCTAAATGTTGCGGTAACGGCTCGGGGTTGTGTGCAAAATTTCCATTCACTTCTTCATTCAGCACAATTATGTTTTCAACTCCTAATTGTCTAAGCAATGCAGGGACAAATGTGGAACCGGTAGAATTTATACCATCCACTATGATCTTATATTGCTGGTTGGCGATCGCATTTTTATTTATAAGCGGATACTTTAAAATAGCATCAATATGTTTTTGCATGTATGAATCGTCTATTGACAATTCGCCAAGTTGTTCAACGGTATTAAAAATAAAATCTTCTTTCGCAGCTTTTTCCAAAACTTTTTCACCGATCTCTGCTGATATAAATTCACCCTGGTTATTTAAAAGTTTTAGTGCATTCCATTCTTTAGGGTTATGACTGGCCGTAATAATAATTCCGCCGTCAGCCTTTTCTGCTATCACTGCAATTTCAACTGTAGGTGTAGTGGAAAGTCCAAGATCGATCACATCAATTCCCATTCCTGTTAAAGTGCTTACGACAAGATCACGAACCATTGGTCCGCTGATACGACCATCACGACCGATCACAATTTTTGTTTTCTTACCAGTGATCTCTTCTTTCGAATCACCTGCAATGATGCTTGCAAAAGCAGCAGTAAATTTTGTAATATCAACCGGGGTTAAATTATTTCCAGAATTGCCGCCAATCGTTCCTCTTATTCCTGATATGCTTTTAATGAGTGCCACGCTTCTATTTCGTTTAATGATTTCTTGTATGAAAATTTGTTAGGGATGCAAAAATAAGCTTTTACCAGCCAACAGCTTTATTACTTCATCATTACATTTGTCCCATGTCAGAACGGCCATGGTATAAAGAATGGTTTAATTCTCCATTTTACCATAAACTTTATTTTGAAAGGGACGAAAAAGAAGCTTCAACATTTATTTCCAGGCTTATCGATCACTTAAAGCCTTTGCCAGGAAGTTATATGCTGGATGTTGCCTGCGGTCGGGGCCGGCATAGCCGCATTCTTGCAGAAAAAGGTTTTAGAGTAACAGGCATTGATATTTCTTTTGACAGCATTCTCTTTG
Source organism: Chitinophagaceae bacterium (assembly GCA_036005825.1). Classification (GTDB taxonomy): domain Bacteria; phylum Bacteroidota; class Bacteroidia; order Chitinophagales; family Chitinophagaceae; genus VBAS01. The sequence continues at coordinate 2,366 of DASYQG010000310.1, forward strand.
CAAAGAAATATGAGAATGAAAATCTTGAGTTTTACCAGCATGATATGCGTTTGCCTTTCCGGGTAAACTATTTTGATCATGCTTTCAACTTCTTCACCAGCTTTGGATATTTCAAAACAAGGCGGGAACATGATGATGCTATAAGAACGATCGCCAATGGACTGAAACCAAACGGGATCTTTGTTATAGATTATCTGAATGTCCATTATTCAGAGGATCATTTGGTTTACAATGAAGAAAAAAAATTGAATGGTACCACTTATGAAATTCACCGTTGGCACGATGAAACGCATTTCTATAAAAAAATAATTATTACTGATCCCCTACTGCATCATCCGATAGATTACACAGAGAAAGTTTCCAAATTTTCTTTTGGCGATCTTAATGACATGCTTAGCTACCATGGCTTGCAAGTGCAGGAAGTATTTGGTGATTATAAATTGGGTAATTATGATGTCAGAACAAAGCCAAGACTGATCGTTGTTGCGAAAAAAGCATCTAAAAGCTAATAGCTTATTGTTAATTGCCTTCTTTATTATTCATCAACATCCATCTCCCTGTCTCATAGATCGCTGTAGTCACATTGGTTAATTTCTTTTTAATGGAGTCTTGTTGTGCAGGTGTATACAGTAATTCTTCGCCGGCTACGGGATATAAATGTTCTTCAATAAAATTCAGATTCTTGGTAAAATAGTATGTGTCAGTAACCACACCAATTTTCCCTTCATCATGATAAATGATAAAAGCATAATTATTTTGCTTGCCTGGTTCCAAAAGATCTCTGCCGAGCGTAGTGTTCACATAAGGTTGTTGAATCATTCCTGCGATCGTTGGCAGCACATCAATTTGTGAAACTGTTTCTGATCTTCGTTGAGGTGTTAATAAATACGGCGCATAAAACAGTAAAGGCACATGCTCATCACTCAGTCGTTGTTCAGTCCATACAGATGGATACATAGCTGTTGCATTTCCGGAAAGACCATGATCGCCAATAAAAACAAAAATCGTATTGTGAAAATAGGATTCGTCCTTTGCTGACTCTATGAATTTTTTAAAGCAATAATCAGAATAACGAAAACTATTAAACTCATTCACTGATTCAAAACCATATTTTTTTAACGTATCAATTGGCAGAATGATCTTTTCAAAATCACTGTCTTCCTGCGGTATCATGAACGGCCTGTGATTATCCGCAGTTTGTATGATCGCAAAAAATGGTTTTTGCTGTTGTTTAAAAGTTTTATTGGCTTCCAGGAAAAGATTTTTATCGCTGATACCCCACACATTCATTTTAGGAGAGCTAAAAGTTCCTTCTGTGTGCATTTGTAAACCATCTATATTTTTTAACAGGCCATGGAAATTATTGAACTCGGGACTGCCGCCCAGGAAATACATCTTATCATACCCTTCAAAATTATTGATGATCGTATGCTGATCCAGTGCTGCTTCATTTCGTGTAGAAAATTTTGAAAGTTGCACATCAGGTATGCCAGTGAGCAATGCAAACAAACCTCTTGCCGTGGAAAAATGTGGCGAAAAGCATTTTTCAAAAAATATCCCGCTATCCGCCATCTGGTTAAAATAAGGAGTTGTATTCAGCGGGTTGCCACTCATGTTGCTTTTATACATGCTGAACGATTCACACATAACCAGTACAACATTAGGTTTACTTTCCAATGCCTTTCTTTCAGGAAATATCTCACGACGATATGAGAAATTTTCTTTTACAGGCAAACCCATCCAATCTGCCATCACAGAAAAATTTTCTCTTGCAGTGTTCTCATTGAATTGCGGTTGACGAAACCGAAGCGTTGTAAAAAAATTCTGCAGGGGATTTAAAGAAAGATAACTTTTGAAATTATCATTTAACTCAAATGCTTTTTTCCATTTGAGTGAAGAAGTCGTAAGACTTCCATAAATAAAAATGAGAAGCAATACTCCTGCAATAACAAACCATTTTCTTTTATAAGGTATACCATGCCCATCCGTTTTTACAATTACTGTCCAATGCATGCGGCGAAATATCCAGCGGAAAAAAAGAACAGCAATTACTAAACCCAGCAGCATCCAGAAAAGCGGGTATGATTGCCAGAGCATCGCCATAGAAATTTTTGCATCCTCCCAAAAATTTAGTGCACTTGCATTCAGCCTTGTTCTGTTGTAGGCAAAATTTCCAAAATCGGCTGCAAAAAAGAAAAACACAATAAAGGTGATGATGGCTAAATACCATGTCCACCACTTTTTATTTTTTGTAGAATAAAATGGCGAAAGATTTGGGATCAAACTTACAAATACGATCGGTAAAAGAATAATAGCGATCCAGCGCAGATCGTAACGAATGCCCAACAAAAAAGAAGGTATCAATTCTTTAAACCCGAGATCCTTTGGCCTGAAGGAAAAATAAGTCGCAAACCTGAACAAAGTAAAGATGAGCAAAAAGATAAAGAGCAGGTTTATCACCCACATTATTGTCTTTGGTATTTTAAGCCTGATTAGCATAGAAAACTGCAAAAGAAAAGAATTTCTGCGTTAATGCCCATGAGTTACTGTTATATTTTGCCCGTTCCTCTATTTTTGTCAAATGTTTTTGATTCAAAGCAGCCTTCTTCACAAACTGGAACAATGGGATCAATGGCTTTTTATTCAAATAAATAATCATCAAAGCAATCCTTTTTTTGACAGCTTAATGCCTTACCTGCGCATTGCCTACTTCTGGATACCACTTTATTTGTTCCTGCTGGTTTTTATACCAGCAAATTTTAAAGGCCGTGGCTGGTGGTGGTGTGTCATTTTTCTTTGCACAGTTTCGCTTTGCGATATGACGAGCACTAATTTGTTTAAGGAAGTCTTTCATAGGCTAAGACCCTGCATGGACCCTGGTTTTTTTCAGCATGTACGTTTGGTCGTTGATCGGTGTGGAGGTATGTACAGTTTTACATCCAATCATGCCGCCAATCATTTTGGAATGGCAACATTTATTTTTATCACTTTACGACCGGTTATTAAAAAATGGGTATGGCTTGCTTACTTATGGGCTGCAATTATTGGCTATGCACAGGTATATGTTGGTGTTCATTATCCGTTTGATATTTTAGGCGGCGCTGCTATCGGTTTCTTATTCGGATGGCTGTTAGGTGTATTCTTTAACAAGCGGTTCGGATTCGTTAACTTCGAATAAGAAACCAACTTCACTTTAGATGGAAATATTCATATTGCTGGGACTTATTTTGATCAACGGATTATTTGTAATGAGTGAAATTGCGCTGGTATCTGCCCGAAAAGCCAGGCTTGAGAGTATGGCAAACAAAGGCGACTTATTGGCACGAAGAGCCTTAGAACTTTCCAACAAGCCAGAAGTATTTTTATCTGCTGCGCAAATCGGTATTACTTTAATTGCAATTTTAACGGGTGTTTACTCCGGCGAAAGATTCAGTGTTTACCTTGTTCCTTTTTTTAAACAAATAAGTTTTCTGAGTGATTACGCCGAAGGTATTTCCATTACTATCGTTGTTATTATTGTTACATTTCTTTCGATACTTATTGGAGAACTGATCCCAAAAAGATTTGGTTTATTAAGAGCGGAAAAAATAGCCAAGCTGGTAGCAGGACCCATGTATTTTTTTGCTAAAATGACCCACCCTCTTGTTTGGTTGCTGAATAAGATAAGCAATGCATTCTTTTTCATTTTCAATATAAAAAAATCAACAGACGATGCGGTAACGGAAGAAGAAATCAAAACAATGATCTCCGAAGGAACAGAAGCCGGAACGATCGAGGAAGAAGAAAGAGAGATCATTGAAAGAGTTTTTCATTTGGGTGACAGAAACATTACCTCATTGATGACACATCGCAGCGACATCATCTGGTTCGATCTTGAAGACAATGAAGAAAAGATCAAAGAAAAAATTGTTTCTGAACCACACTCTGTTTATCCAATTTGCGATGGTGAAATTGATAATATAAAAGGTATAGTTTCTATTAAAGATCTGTATGTAACTGATGACAGGATAAAGTTTAAGGATGTGATGAAGCCTGCCATGTTTGTTCCGGAAAATAATTCTGCTTACCAGTTATTAGAAAAATTTAAACAAACAAAACAGCACTCCTGTTTTATTGTAGATGAATATGGAACAATGCAGGGCCTGCTCACTCTGAATGATATATTGGAGGCCCTGGTTGGTGATATCCCGCAACCTGACGTTACCGATTATGAAGTAACGGAAAGAGATGATGGAAGTTTTTTGGTAGATGCGCAGATCCCCTTTTATGATTTTCTTTCCCGCTTCGATAAAGAACAATGGATGAATGAAGGCGAACATGAATTTGATACACTCGCCGGTTTTATACTACATGAACTGGAACGCATTCCTCATGCGGGTGACAAGTTCGATTGGAAAGGATTTAAGTTTGAAATAATTGACATGGACGGTCACCGTATTGATAAAGTACTTGTGGATATCAGTAAGGAATTGAGACAGGAGATGGATTGATTTAATACCTGATCATGTTGGCTTGACGCCGTTACAATACAAAAAGGGTAGGATTAATTCATTAATATTCAATGGCTATTTTTTAGAAATTTTATTTATAACGGCATAAATTTATGTGTTAGCGGCAAACCACAACGACCTTCCACTATGAATATATCTACTAATAGACACTGTTTGACAAAACTTCTTTTTATTGCTACGACAATTTGTATAGTTTCATGCGGAAGTGTTTCTAAAGTCGTCTATCAAACCAAAGTGTCGGATAGGAAATTCAGGTATTATGTGACCGAAAATCCCAATTACAGAAAAGGAGAAGGAAAGTTTTATGCTCGTGTTGACAGCGGCAGTGTTCGTATTTTTTATAGTTTCCAACCCAACAATATTTACAAAACCTATGATAATGAAAGTAACTATGTATATACGTTGGTATTTGACAAACAACCAATGTTGAGACTAACTGCAATAGATAGTATTGTCTTGGCAAAAGCAAATAACCTTTTTGACTCTTTAGGATATAGTGACTTGAAAAGACCAAAAAATGCAATGGGCTTCATTATTGAAATAGCCGGACACTGACTGAACGAAGGTCTGCCGCTAACAAAAGTATTTGCAAAAGCAGGGCGGGACAATGAAACTTCAGCTATGTGCAAGCATCAGCAGCTGTTCGGGCTCGACGTTCAATTTTCAGCTTTAGTTCATAATTTCAACAACATATTTCAAATGGGCATTTGTACTGGGCTGGACAATCAATGAATTCCCTGCCTTCGCAAATACTCGAACGTTAGTGGCAACCAGCAAGACATGACAACCCAAGAAAGAATAGCATTAGCCAAACAACCTATTATCTGGACAGGCAACCTTTCGGACGACTGCACAGCAAAATGGGCTGGACTGATGTTACGTGCTGAATGGATGGACGAAGACTATTGGTGGTGGGCAGTTTATGACATGCAACAAGACGAGGCTACCATTGACGGCTCTAATAATTATTCCGACAGATTTATTGGAGGAGAAATCACGAGACAAAAAGCTGAAAGTGTTGCACAACAATATATAGCCGAAATAACAACACGACAAAAGACAGCAAAGTATTTAATAGCTGATACTTTTAAGATCACCGGACGCGGACTTGTTTTCGCTGGCTATATTACAGAAGGACTTGTTTCAAATGGGGACACTATTGAATTTATTGCACTTAGCACCTTATTTCAGAGAAGAATAATTGGTGTTGAAGGAATTACAAAATCGCAGCCAGACAAAGTGAATACCGGACTATTAATCAAATGCACTAATGACGCAGAAATTGATGAATTGAGAAATTGGAAGCCAGACAACTTTGTTGCAACTATATATAAGGGTAAAACGACCGAGAACAATCTGGCAGCCACTAACATTGGTATTGCCAATAGTGGGGCGGACGGAAAATCAATGAGCATTTGGTCACGCGTTAAGCGGTTGTTCGGGGCTTGACGAATAAAGCCCAGCTTTAGTTCTTAATATTTAACTTTATCAAAAAGCCAAGCAGCAGTTCCGGCGGACGACTATAAAATTCCCCCCCATCGGCAATACCTAAACGTTAGGCGAAACCCTATAGAATGAACAAACTCCTTACAATATTTCTTTTTTTTCTTTTTTCATGCGGATATGAAAGTATGAAGCAGAAACAATCTGCTAAAATAAGAGACACAGTTCCTACAGTAATAGACACAGTTCCTAAAGTACGACTTGATTCGGCTTATCCGGGACATGAAGCGTTTAATTGGGATTGGGAAAGACCAACTGAAAAAATTAAACTTTCATCTTCCATTACAAAGTATATCAAAAAAGGGCAAGAGCCAATTGACACTTTTTCAGGCGACATAAACAATGACAATATCCTTGACCTTATTTTGGTTACAGGCATTATTGGTGAAGACAGTTTACGTTTTTCAGGCATTGACTTACCCAGAGAATTATTAATTTTCACAGGACAGGTTAATAACATTTACAAATTTCTCTTTAAAAATCCTAAAGCTATTCCATGCGGCAACTGTTGTGGT
>DASYQG010000311.1:0-3101 GCA_036005825.1 Chitinophagaceae bacterium
AGTTATGCGCATTTTTATATGAACGACGCCAGGTGGCAATAAATATTAATGGAAAAGAAATAGCAGTTAGTAAACAAAGTAATTGACCCATTCCATCAAGGCGAATGGAAAAACTGCTGCCTAAACCCGGCAGCCAATCACTTTTGAATTGAAGAAGATCTGCTTTATTTAAAACTGTTAATCCAAGCAATGAAACAGCCAGCGTAACAATTGAAGAAAACAATGCCAAGGACTTTGCTGAATTTTCCTTTTTAAGGAAGAATGCAGCAATGCCGCTCAATAAGGGAACTAATATCAGTAATGCAATCATCTATTATTTCTTAATAAAAAACTGGTACAATAATAAAAGCAGAATTGACAAAACCATTAACAACACATAACTGCCGACTTGCCCGCTTTGTATTAATCTTAGTTGACGGCTGCCATAAGTTACTGCTCTGCCCACACCATTTACAATACCATCTATTATAAATCTTTCGAAAAAATTATTCAGGAAACCTGCGAGCTTATTCAATGGGTTTGCAATGATCTTATCATACAGCTCATCCACATACCATTTATTCTCCAATATTTTTCCGAATCCTTTTTCTTCTTTAGGTTGATAATTCTTAAACCTGAACCAGGCAAAGACAATCGTGAGAACGACTAACCCTGTGGACAATCCCATTAACATATACTCCGTAGAATGAGAAACTTCATGACCTTCATGTTTTGCCATACCAGGTACAGATGAAAGGAATTCTGCAAGCTTATCTCCACCTGGTGCAAATACTTTAGGAATTCCAACAAATCCACCAATGATAGATAAAACTGCAAGAATAATTAACGGCACGGTCATTAGTGCAGGGCTTTCATGCACATGATGTTCCTGTTCTTGTGTTCCTCTGAATTTTCCGGTAAATGTGACAAACAATAATCGAAACATATAAAACGCGGTAAGCAATGCAGTAAATAATGCAATTCCATACAACATAGGATTTTTTTCAAATGCACTTAATAAAATAGCATCCTTTGAAAAGAAACCACTGAATGGCGGAATACCGGCAATAGCTATGCATCCAATTGTGAAAGTGAAAAAAGTAATTTTTAGTTTTTTACTTAAACCGCCCATGTTTCTTATATCTTGCTCACCACTCATTGCATGTATCACACTACCGCTTCCAAGGAATAACAATGCTTTAAAGAATGCATGTGTCATCACATGAAATACTGCGGCCGAATAGGCACCAACACCCAAAGCCAAAAACATATATCCCAGTTGGCTTACTGTAGAATAAGCCAATACTTTTTTAATATCATTTTGCTTTAATGCAATTGTTGCAGCAAGTAATGCTGTGGCTAAACCAATATAGGCAACGATGTTTGATGTCACATCGCTTAAAGAATATAACAGGTTACTTCTTGCGATCATATAAATACCAGCAGTCACCATCGTTGCGGCATGGATCAATGCTGAAACAGGCGTTGGACCAGCCATTGCATCCGGCAACCATGTATATAATGGTATCTGTGCACTTTTACCAGTAGCACCGACAAAAAGTAAAAGAGTTATGATCGTTGCTGATGGTGAAAGTTTTTGTAATCCTTCTGCAGAAAATATATCACCAAAATTTGCCGAACCAACTTTTGCAATGATCATGAATATGGCAATCAGGAATGCAAGATCGCCAATGCGGTTCATCACAAAGGCCTTACGGGCTGCATAATTATATTCAGTGTTTTTAAACCAATAACCGATCAGCAAATAAGAGCAAAGGCCAACACCCTCCCAACCAATAAAGAGAATTACAAAGTTGCCACCCATAACCAACAACAACATGAAAAACACGAAGAGATTCAAATAAGAAAAGTAACGGGCAAAATGATCCTTGCTTTCATGATTCATGTAAGATGCAGAGTAAACATGGATCAGGAAACCAACACCCGTAATTATTAAAAGAAATAAAGATGACAATGCATCGACCTGGAATGAAAATGGAATCTTTAAACTGCCGGCAGAGATAAAATTGAAATATTCGATAGTTCCACTATTACCTTCTTTTACCTGGAAGAATATCCAAACACTTATCAAAAATGAAAAAAGAATAACGCCGCTACCAATTATTCCTGTAAGTGATTTGGATAAATATTTTCTTCCTAATCCAATGATCAAAAATCCGATCAACGGAAAAAGAGGAACCAAATAAGATAATTCTAAAGCATTCTTCATTTGCTCATCAATGTTTCAACCTGTTTAAAAAGTTTATATCCACCGAGTGAATATTCCGATACATCATTACAATGATCGCCAACCCAACACTTACTTCAGCGGCCGCCACCACCATAATAAAAAATACAAATAACTGTCCATCACTTCCTGCCGAAGCATTTATCGCAGCATTTTTGAAATGATGCATTTTTGAAAATGCAACCAGTAATAAATTCACTGCATTCAGCATAAGTTCAATGCACATGAATATAATGATCGCATTTCGGCGTGTAAGTACTCCCACTATTCCAATACAGAAAAGTGCAACAGATAAGTATATGTAATAATCAACCTGCATACCCCAAACCCCTAAAGGGGCTTTTAAAGATTTTAATGTTTTGAATTTTTCAAATAATAAAGAACTGTTCGACCTAAGTCACCCCTTTAGGGGGACAGGGGTCATTCCTTCTTCCCAATCACTACTGCTCCTACCATGGCGCTTAAAAATAAAATACTACTTATTTCAAACGGCACCACGTAATCATTGAACAATACCTTTCCTAAATTTTCTATCAATCCAATATCACCTGTTCTTGTTTCTGCTATCTGGTTTGCTATATCGGCTTTCTTTAATGCTGCTATCAACACCAATAATAAACTTCCTCCTGCCACAGCGCCGGCTAATTTTAACCAACGATTTTTAGGCGGTTCTGTCTCCTTTTTCAGATCCATCAGCATCAATACATATAGAAATAGCACCATGATGGCGCCAGCATATACTATGATATTTACAATAGCCAGAAATTGTGCATTAAGAAGAAGATAATGACCGGAGATAGCAAAGAATACAATGATCAGCCAAATAACACTGTGCATGGGATTTTTGCTGGTAATAACCATTAACGCACTGAAA
>DASYQG010000312.1:0-4689 GCA_036005825.1 Chitinophagaceae bacterium
GCATATACTATGATATTTACAATAGCCAGAAATTGTGCATTAAGAAGAAGATAATGACCGGAGATAGCAAAGAATACAATGATCAGCCAAATAACACTGTGCATGGGATTTTTGCTGGTAATAACCATTAACGCACTGAAAAGCGCCATCACTGAAAGGATCCAGAACAAAATTGGAGTAACACCCATTTCTTATAAACAGTTAATCTTCAAATCAACAATCATTAATTAATAATTCTTAATTATTAATTTTTTTTCTTTCACCCAATGCCTTTGCATACGCTTCAGGATCTTCCTTAGGATGAGGGATCAACAGATCTTCTTTTTTATAAATAAACCCTTCCCGCGAATAATTTGCCTGCGCAAAAGTTTGCGACAGATAGATCGCATCTTTGGGACAAGCTTCTTCACACAAACCACAGAATATGCAGCGCAGCATATTAATCTCATACTTTGCTGCATATTTCTCTTCACGATATAAATGTTCTTCTGTCGGTAACCGTTCTGCTGCTTCCATCGTGATGGCTTCAGCAGGACAAGCCACCGCACACAATCCACAAGCCGTACAACGTTCTCGGCCTTCCTCATCACGATTCAAAATATGTAAGCCACGGAACACAGCGCTAAAACTTCTTTTTTGTTCCGGGTAATTGATCGTCGCCTTCTTTTTGAAAATATGCTTAAAGGTGATGGCCATCCCTTTCATAATATTCCACAGGTAAATTCTTTCCAGCGCCGTCATCGGCCTGCGATCCACCAATTTTGCCCTATTTGTTAATGCCTGCATATTATCATTTCAAAAGTTCGCAAATATATATTTTATTAAGTCCGAAAGTCTGATGTCCGAAAGTCAGGAAGTAATTACCATTTCTTATTAATTCTCTTTCTGACTTCCTGTCTTTCGGACTTTTTTATTTCTGCAACAACAAAATCACAACTGCTGTTACCACCATGTTCAATAAAGAAAGTGGGATCAATGATTTCCATCCCAAATTCATCAATTGATCGTAACGGAAACGTGGAATTGTCCAGCGTATCCACATAAATACTAACACAAAGAAAATTGCCTTGGTCATTAATACGCCAAATCCAACTAATCCAACCCACCAATGATTACCCCAGGTAGCTTCATTTACAAATGGAATATCATAACCACCAAAAAACAGTGTTGCCATTACCACACCACTGACAAACATATTTATGTATTCAGCAAATAAGTAAAAACCAAGTTTCATTGACGAATATTCCTGGTGATAACCAAAGTTCAATTCATTTTCTGCTTCGGGAAGATCAAATGGAGTACGATTACACTCGGCTAATGCGCAAATAAAAAATATGATAAAGCCTAACGGTTGGTACATTACGTTCCAGTTAAACATGCCTTCGCTTTGCTGACTAACTATTACACTTAATCGTAAAGAACCGGTCAACATTAATAAGGCGATCAAGGCAAGACCCATTGCTAATTCATAACTGATCATTTGCGAAGCGCCGCGGATAGCAGCCAATAAAGAAAATTTATTATTGGAGGCCCAACCGCCGATCATGATTCCATAAACGCCAAGACTCACTACACCAAAAACATATAGCATTCCAATATTAATATCAGCGATCTGCAGGTTTATATCTCTGCCAAATAAATGAACTGAAGGCCCCCAGGGAATTACGGCACTTGTCATAAGCGCAGTGACCATTGCGAGTGCCGGACCGGTAATAAAAAGAAATTTAGAAGAGGCGCTCGGAATGATCTCTTCTTTCATGAAAAGCTTTAATCCATCGGCAAGAGGTTGAAATAAACCAAATGGTCCTGCCCTATTTGGACCGAGACGATCTTGCATCACAGCAGCTACTTTTCTTTCGGCCCATGTTGCATACATGGCAATAACAAGTGATACAGTTACCACCGCTAAGATCAAAATTGATTTCTCCAATAAAATTCCCCAATCGATCATTATTACTTTATTCGTTTTTAAAAGTATTACTTGTTGCCGGTCCTTCTATTTTACTAAGATCAACGTCCGGATCATTCACACCACTTATACTATGAATATCCATTAATAGGTGTGGCGATCTGCCTCCCATTACTTCCTCAATTGTTTCTTTCGGCATTTGTAAGCCAGGATATTTCCCTTGTCCGATCACAGAATGCCTGTTCATATTTGTCAATCCTTCGATTTCCCAATCATATTTATGTTTTTTATGAAAGCGGCAATCATTACATATCCAGCCGGGATTGCCATCATAAGTTTGTACTTCACCCCATTGATCTTTTCTTGCTGTAACTCTCAGCACATCATCACCACGAAGCCATAAGGTTACTTTGCCACAACACTTATCACAATTGCGATGAGCATCCATTGGTTTGGTGAACCAAACACGATTCTTAAACCGGAATGTTCTATCTGTTAATGCACCAACTGGACATACATCGATCATATTTCCCGAAAAATCATTATCAATTGCTTTTGATATATAAGTTGAAATTTCCGAATGATCCCCACGATCAAGCACCCCATGAACACGATGATCAGTTAATTGATCGGCAACATAAGTGCAGCGATAACAAAGAATGCAACGTGTCATGTGCAATTGTATGTAAGGTCCGATATCTTCTTTATCAAAAGTTCTTCTTCTAAATTCATATCTCGTTCCCTCTTTGCCATGTTCGTAGGATAGATCTTGCAGATCACATTCACCTGCCTGGTCACATATCGGGCAATCAAGGGGATGATTGATCAATAAAAATTCAACAACACCATTTCTTGCATCAAGCACTTTTTCACTGGTTATACTTTTTACTACCATTCCGTCCATTACATTGGTACGACAACTCGCCACCAATTTTGGCATTGGTCGTGGATCAGCTGCGGAACCTGCAGCAACCTCCACCAAACAAGTGCGGCATTTACCACCACTTCCTTTTAAATGTGTATAGTAGCACATCGCAGGCGGGGTTACATCACCACCAATTTTTCTTGCCGCCTGCAGCACAGTTGTACCCGGCTCCACATCGATTGTGATGTTGTCGATTGTTACTTTAAATAATTTTTTCTCGTCTGCCATTTTATAAATTCAAAAATCAAAATTAAAAATTCAAAAGTCTACTCACTTGCATCGGAATTGATCACAATTTTTGCTATTATATTTGAAATTTCATCTGCCTCTTTTAATAAGTCGCCAATTTTCATTTTATCTGTCTCCATCGTATCTCTGATCAGGCATAACCAATATTTGGTTTCATTTGCAGACTTCAAAGCAATCACAAAAAATTTTCTCCAATCTCTCTTCGAACTGCCTGCTTTTCCCTCAACAATATTTGCTCCTATGGACGTAGCGCTTCTTATTAACTGATCAAATAAAGAACTATAAACCTTATCATATGCACAACTTCTCACAAACAAGACAACCTCTTTTGAAAAATAATAACATCTATGCCTGATATTATATGGTCTGTCTTCTTCATTTAATTCAAAAGTCTCAAATTCTTTTTCACCTTCCATTTTTGATTTTTTACTTTTGAATTTTAACTTACTACCTCCAACGGTTTCGCATAATTCGCCAGACCATAATTTTTTCTCAAACATTCTTCAGGATTCAATACATGCCATTCAAATTCATCTCTGAAATGGCGAATAGCCGCTGCTACAGGCCATGCTGCTGCATCACCTAAAGGACAAATTGTATTGCCTTCGATCCTTCTTTGAATATCCCACAATAGATCGATATCACTCATTTTACCTTTACCATTATCAATGTTCAAAAGAATTTTTTCCATCCAACCAGTGCCTTCCCTGCACGGAGAACACTGGCCACAACTTTCGTGACGATAAAATCTTGCTAACGTATACGTATGTTTTACCACACACTGATCTTCGTCCATTACAATAAAGCCACCGCTTCCCATCATTGAACCAGTTGCAAAACTACCATCAGCTAAACTCTCATATGTCATCATTCTTTTTTCACCTTTCGCTGTTTTCAATAATAAATTGGCAGGCAAAATAGGAACGGAAGATCCGCCGGGAATACAAGCTTTTAATCTTTTACCATTTGCAATACCCCCACAATATTCATCGCTATAAATAAATTCCTCGACAGAAATATTCATTTCAATTTCATACACACCAGGCTTGTTGATATTTCCACAAGCCGAGATAAGTTTAGTTCCTGTTGATTTACCAATACCAATCTTTGAATATGCATCGCCGCCGTCATTTACAATTGGCACAACAGCCGCAATTGTCTCAACATTATTAACTACGGTCGGACAATCCCACAAACCTTTTACTGCGGGGAATGGAGGCTTAATTCTCGGGTTACCCCTTTTGCCTTCTAAGGATTCAAGCAATGCAGTTTCTTCACCACAGATATATGCACCAGCGCCACGTTGAACATAAATTTCACAATCAAAGCCGCTGCCTAAAATATTTTTTCCAAGAAATCCATTATTCTTTGCTTCAGTAATAGCTTGTTCAAGAATAGCATCAATCCATGCAAACTCACCGCGTATATATATATAAGAACAATTTGCGCCAATCGCATAACAAGAAGTAATAATTCCTTCAATCAATAAATGAGGAATGAACTCCATTAAATAACGATCTTTAAAAGTACCGGGTTCAGATTCATCAGCATTTACAACAAGATAACGTGGTACACCAGCAGGCTTTGCCAGAAAACCCCATTTCAT
>DASYQG010000313.1:0-5603 GCA_036005825.1 Chitinophagaceae bacterium
TATCTTTTCCTGAATTGGTTGGGTCAAAAGGTTGTAATAGTTCAACAAACACATCTCCTGCCCAGACATCAAACACACTTTGATTTCTAAAATTTACCAGGTATAAAAAAATATTGTTATGGTCTGTCTGGTACATTGCGGGAGTAAAATAGTATTCACCATATACCCATGGTCCATGACTCAATACCTTTCCACTCTTTGGAAAGAATAAACGTCTTATTGAAGGAGCTATTTTGATATAATTATTTCTCGGTACATAGCCCACTTCTGCACTGTAATTCTTTCCGACATATTCATGTTGCCATGCAAGAGCCCATTTGCGGGTAGTGTATTGAAGATTGGCGGCATGTACCCAGTTATTACCCGGCTCACCCGGACTGAATGATTTTAACAACATTGCTTTGCCAGTCCATAAATTATTTGCTGATGCAAGATTGTATTCAAACCCAAAATTTCTGTTGAAGGATGAATATTTGTATTTAGCAGTATCAGCCGGATGATAATTAACTGATTGCTTATTGACAAACAAGAATCCAATATTTGATCGGGAGAAAACTCTCCTTTGCAAAGCGATCACTGCAAAATTCTGTCCAGGCAATTCCACAGAATCAACTTTGCCTGTTTGCATATCCATTAAGCCAATTCGCCAATCCTTATCGATCTTTCCACTAAGCCTTGCACCAAAATTTATTGGAGCATTTAAGCCAATGCGTCGTGAAAAGAATGGACGAATATTTGCGTATCCAAAATTTGAAAAGTGATCTCCATTCTCCAAAAAGAATTGTCTTTTCTCAGGGAAGAAAAGTTCATAGCGATCAAGATTAGTTACCTGCCTGTCCACTTCCACCTGCGAAAAATCAGGATTGACAGTAAGATCAAGATTCAATGAGGAAGTGACGGCGATCTTTGCATCAACACCGATTTCAGTTTTATAATCGGCAGCTTTTTTTGCTTCATAGTTTTTAGTGACGCCGCCAAGCACATAAGGAATAATAGAAATATTTGCACCGGCTTCAGGAGGCGGCTCATCCCAAACAAGCGAACCGGAATAAGCAAGTGATGCAGTTGGAAATTGTCTCGGCACGGGTGCCCAACTTGATTTTTCAGCAATGAGAATATCAAGCCTGCTAAAATTTATTCCCCATGTTTTAATTCCTTTTTTATAACGGATGGATTTAAATGGGATAGAAGCTTCAAATATCCAACGGTCAGGATAATTTTTTACAACCGATATCCATTTGTTATCCCAGCTCAGGTCAACTTTTCCACCTTCATACATCATACCATCCCATTGCGCACCTGCAGCATTAACGCCAAAAGAAAAACCATTGGTCTGATCATCGAAAGGATCCATGAACAGCAAAAAGTTATCATTCTTTCCAAAAACAAAATCCCGTTTCAATGATTCAACCATGTATTTCTGATCTTGTTTGTGAAGACAGGTTGCCATCAAATAAAGATTTTCTCCGTCATAACTCATCCGAACTTCTGTTTTCACTTTTGCATGACTGGTGTCCATTGGTAGTACCATAAAAAAATCAGCTGCTACCTCGGCTTCTTTCCATGCCTGTTCATCCATGATACCATCAACCTTTATTGAAGATGATGCTTTCTTTATGTGCAATTGATATTTTTCATTTTCCTTCTGTGCAAAAAGAATATGACCAAACAAAAAAGAAGATAAGAGGAAAAGAAGTTTTTTTAGCACCGTTAGTTTTGCGTTTGATACCTGCAAATTAATCTTTGTTAAATATAATTTCACGGATAACATTAGATAACTTGCAGCCTTCCAGTATAATAATTAAGTATGAATAAAAAACTGTCATTGCTTCGCAAAGCAGGAATTGCAGAAGGAATTTCTTTTTTGGTATTATTAGGTATCGCTATGCCGTTGAAATATTTTTTTCAGCAACCAATGGCAGTGAAGATCTTTGGATGGATACATGGAATCTTATTTGTTACATTTCTTTTCCTTGCGTGGGAAGTTAAAACAGATCGAAATAAATCAGTGAAATGGTTTGCCACTGCGTTTCTAGCAGCCATCATACCAACAGGAACTTTTTTCTTTGATAAGAAATTAAAAGAAGAAGAAGCGATCAGTTCGTCCCAAGCTGATTAGCTTTAAAGACCCTTAAAAAATTTTCTCCTAAAATTTTACGGATATCTTTTTTACTATAGCCTCTGTCCAGCAACGCTTTAGTGATAAGAGGAAAATCTTGCACGCCATTTAATTCTTTTGGTCCAGCTTCTATCCCGTCAAAGTCAGAGCCAAGGCCAACGAAATCTATACCAACAAGTTTTACAATATAGTCTAGATGATCGATCAACAAGGAAAGCGGAGGACGGATAGCATTTGTTTCCTCTTTATATTTTTCCATTGTCATTATCCCTGCATAATCAGTTTGTGCACCATGAGCGATCAATGAATCGATTTCAGGTTTATGTTTTGCCAGTAACTGAGCCGCCTTTTTTTCATAAGTACTGTCAAGAAACCCTGCATAAAAATTAAGATGAATAACGCCGCCATTTTTAGCGATCGCTTTTATCTGGTCGTCTTTTAAATTCCTTCGATGATGACAATACTTCCATACACAGCTATGCGAAGCGATGATCGGCTTTTTTGTGAGCTTTATAACATCCCAAAAAGTTTGTTCACCATTATGACTTATATCGATCAGCATTCCAAGCTCATTCATTCTTTGAACGACTTTTTTTCCAAAATCAGTAAGTCCTTTATGAGCCAGCGAATCACCCTTTGTGGTTTCATCCGCAGCGGATGTTGCCCAACTAGTACTGTTATTCCATGTAAGCGTCATGTATCGTACACCACGTACATATAATGCATCAAGATTTTCAATTTTATCTTCTATCATGTGACCACCTTCAACTCCCATCATAGTTGCTAATCTTTTGTCTTTGATGGCTTGTTTTAATTCTGCCGGTGTTTTTACAATTGTCATTCGGTTGGGAGCTCTTTCTGCCCACGCATAAACCGAATCGATCTCACGATTGGCAAATGCATATGGGTGCTGCTGTTCCGGTCCGCAAAAAATGGAAAATATCTGTACGTCAACACCACCTGATCGCAAACGGCCAAGATCAGTATGTGTTTTTCCCAACAAGTCAGCATCAAGACTTACTTTTTTTTCAATGGAAGCACTTGGAAAATCATTATGCGTATCTACAAGCACTGCTTTATCATGGATCTTTTTATATTTCTGGCTAAAAATGCAGGTGGTCATCAGCAGCATCAACGGAAAAAGTATATAGCGGGAATACATTTCAAAAATATTTTATGGGCAAAAGGTAGATAAACTAATTTTATAAGACAAAAAATATGCTGCGCATTAAACATATTATTGAAGAAGGTAAAGAACTCGATATCATCCGGGATCTTTTTCGTGAATATGAAAAGGAGTTGAATGAAGACATTTGTTTCCAGAGTTTTGAGGAAGAATTAAAAAACCCTTTAAAGAAATACGGACCACCATCAGGAGATCTGATACTGGCATATTGGGAAGATGAGATCGCCGGTTGCATTGCATTAATGGGAATGAAAGAACAAGGTGCTTGTGAAATGAAACGTCTTTTTGTAAGACCTTCTTTCAGAAAAAATAAAATTGGAAAACTGTTGGTGGAAGAATTGCTGAGTTCAGCAAAAGAAAAGAGTTATGAAAAAATGCGACTTGATACATTTTTAAAATTAGAGGCAGCCGTGCGTTTATACCAGCAATTTGGTTTTGAAAATATTTCAGCCTATTACAATAATCCCCTCCCTGGCGTTGTGTATATGGAGAAACAATTGTGAGTTGGTTTAACCAGGATCAATACATGAGCGACCAAAAGAGTCTGAGAACTGTCAAATCATTCATGAAGAAACGAGATGACTTCTTTCGAAAATTCTTTCGTCCGGCTTGCACTACCATGATCACCGGGAGTTACCCTGTAAACCGGATGTTTAAATAGATCGGCTAATTCTTTTGCTGATCCATTATCCGAATCTTTATCTCCGCAAATGATCAATACGGGTTGTTTTATTTTTGCCAATGCTTCTTTACTTGTTGATGGTTGTGCTTTTTGCAAATACGCCAATGCCTGTTGATCGAGCCCTTGTTTTTTTACATTCTCTACCATTGCCGCGAGCTCGGGCACTGACTCACCACTTAATGCTTTGTAAAACATAATTCGTCGGGGCCATTCGGGATTTGTAAATTCTGCACCCATTCCTCCCATCACTGCTTTCTTAATTCTTTTATCTAATACCAATAATCTTGAAACAATGATCGAACCTCGTGAATAGCCAACAGCGCTATACTTTTTTATTTTAAGCTTTTTCATCAACGCCATGATATCTTTTGCTTCCGCATCATTTTCATAAGCTTCCGGCGTATGAGGTTTATCAGAAAATCCATTTCCTCTTTGATCAAGAATAATTACTTTATAACCTTCTTCAAGCAGGTTTTTATATAGTTCTGTTCTTTTCCATGATTGGCCATTGACAATAAAACCATGCACAAGGACAACTGCATCGCCAGTTCCTCTTACTTCGTAATAGATTTTTGTGCTGTCAAATGATTTGAAATAAGCCCCGGTATCGGGGGGATTTTTGTTTTGAGTATAACTCCTGAATGTAATTAGTAATAAACAGGACAATAATAGAAACCTAAACATGAGAATAATTTTTATTTTATTATTTCTTCGCTTGAAACAAGGTCCAGGGATAAGAGATCATATTTTTTAAATACTTTGATTGCCATTCATACTCCGGATGTGCTTTATAAAATGTTGCCCCGATAAAAGATTCACCACAAGGATGACCCATATGTGCCCATAGCTGCATATTCTTTGCCATATCAGCTGTAGTAACCTTTCCCTGCACAGCACCACCAGGGTAATAAGTGGGCCAATCCCATTCCATGCAACCTTTTGCATCTTCATCTACATGGCCACAAACAACACATTTATTATTTGCATTTTTATTTTGTACAGCATCATAATGATCGGCTTCTACTTGCTTACCTGTTTCGGCGTCAAGCTTACCTTTCATATCTACTAATAATAATTGCTCCATCCTGACTTTGCGTCCATTGGGCGAAGAAGTTTTATCATTTATATCAAATGTAGTTTCCTGCGCAATGAGTGCAGGGTCGCTGGCAAAATTAGAACCAATGATAGCAGTGTCTTTACTTCGCCACACCCGATAATTCTTTAATCCCAATTCAAGCTTGGCTACTTCATTTGTTTTTGTATCACCGATCAACCAATCATTTGCATACCCACCATTATTGCCAGTAACAAAAATTTTTATAACATCATCAATGTTGTTTGCATACTGCGAAGCTTTTCTTGCCCGCATGAATTCGGGAATACCAGTTGAATCAAAACCCTTGAATTGTGTGATAGTTGTTTCCGTGATCAAAATCCCATTGCTGCTTACAACAAAATCATCACCGCTGTGAATGAAACCTGGCATACAATCCATGATCATACGATTACCTTTTTCAGGAACAATGTCAGCGATCACATTCCAATGCTGACCGGTGATATAGGATGTCCAGTTATTGTGACCGATCACGATCTTGCCATCTTTTGTATAACTACCT
>DASYQG010000314.1:0-5994 GCA_036005825.1 Chitinophagaceae bacterium
ATTAAGACCCATGTTAAAGTATTTCCAGTTGTGGAAATAATTATGATAATTGGCGCCTATGTTCATGTTTCCCCATTTTTGATTGAATGATAGGTTTACTTCTAAACTGTGACCGCCTAAGGATTCCTGTGTTTTATCATAGAGTGTTGTATCATAATATTTATTATGACGTATATCAACGGTATAACTGATGGTAAAAAACTTATTATTTACATCTTTGTATGGAAAGATATCATATTCAACTCCTGTCCTGAAAAACAACATTCGCCTAATGTTAGAAAAAGTACTGCTGGTTATGTTTGCTTCATAACCGTAGCTCCAATGACTATTTATACTTTTGATCAAAGAATGATTGAATCCGTAATTATTATTGGCAGAGGTGTAATCGATTCCAACATGTGAGGTATCAGTGTCATAATCAGTCCTATCTTTGTTTCCATTAATACTAAAATTTATCTTTAGCTCATCTGTGACACGACTTGCAGAAAATCTGCCACTATATCGCAAACTCTTATAAATCTCATCTGCATTAATATTCCCATTAGCACTGACACGAAGCACCCAATAATTCCAGGGATCTTTGGTGGCAGTAGTATCTTTTTTTCCGTCGCCGGTGTTTTCCTGTTTCATATTTATTGTAACGCCGTTCACTGAGGAAGTTTTCGCAATAAAAGGCGCAAGACCCAGCTTCAGGTATTTTATAAGAATGTCTCTTTCCTCAAAATCTGTTGCATTCGGGCTTGTTATAAATCGCAAAGTGTCAGACTGATTTTTAAATTGATTTTGTCCGTAGAAAATAAGTTGGTACTGACTACCGCCACTGCCTGTGGATTGTTCGGTTATTAAAATATGCAGATCCGCCGCCTGGTTATCTAACAAAAAATCAACAATATTAATTTCTGTTTTTATGAAAGACTGATCGCACCATGTATTGCTGCAATCAATAAATACTTTAAGTCGGTGGGTAGATTGGGAATTATTCTGGGCTTTTATAAAAAAAGCAAGCAAAAGTAGTGTTATTAGCAAGAAAGGCTTTCTCATGTTGGTGTGTGGTTTAGGTTTCCGATTTACAAATAACGCATCAATACTTAACCTTGTGTGTTAACGAAACGACAAAAACGATGATTCAAGAGCAAAGAAAATCCATATCCTGTTCACAAATAAACATACTTTATGAAAGGAATAAGTCGTTTGATGATTGGACAGAGCTTACAGGTAATTGTGTTGCCGCTACTTTATATAATGTTTCAATTGCTTTCTTCCCATCATTTCCAAGATCAATAGAAAAATTATTTACATAGAGTTCGATATGCTGCCGCATTACATCTTCACTCATTTCCTGGGAATGTTGCTTTACATAATCAGTAATTAAAGGATAATTGGCGAAAGCAAATTCGATACTCTTTCTTATTAATTTGTCAATTTTTGAACTCACTTCTTTATCAATTGATCGGCTAACTGCTATACCCCCTAATGGGATCGGCGCATGCATTTTTTCTTCCCAATATTCCCCAAGGTCGGTTACCTTATGCAACCCCTTTTGCTGGTATGTAAACCGATTTTCATGAATGATAACACCAAGTTCTGTTTGTTCATTTAATACTGATTCTTCAATTGCTGAAAATATCATATACTTCCTATTCTTAGCTGTAGGATATGCAAAAGAAAATAAAAGATTAGCAGTTGTGTTCTTTCCAGGCAAAGCAATTGTGGCTTGTTGAAAGTTAAATGTTGAATGTTGGATGTATTGTTTTGAAATTAACAATGGGCCAACTCCCTTACCCAATGCGGCGCCTGAGTTTAATAAAACATATTTATCAAGATTTTGAAAAAAAGCCGGGTAGCTAAGTTTTGTTATATCAAGTTTTTTTTCAAATGACCATTTGTTTAAAGTCTCTACGTCTTTGAGCACAACATCCAATTCCAATCCTTTTGTATCGATCTTTTTATTTACCAATGCATCAAAGATGAAAGTATCGTTGGGGCAGGGGCTATATCCAAGGCTTAGTTTCATTTTAGTGAAGTGACTAATGATTTGAGAGATTTATTTAGATTAATGATAGAGTCCATCATATTCCATTTTTGTTTATTTCTTTCGCCAATATAATTTGAAATACTTCTTATTTGAAAGAAAGGAGTTTTTTCCATCAAACAAACATAATGCAGCGCTGCTCCTTCCATTGACTCAGTAACAGGATCAAACGCATCACGGTAAAACTTTATCATTTGTTTTGAAGTGCTTATCTGGTTGACTGAAATTCCTCTTACAATTTTTAGCTTGATTTTTTTAAAGATGTCTTTATTTGGATTTATTAACCATCCCTTTTTATACGGGTATTGATCCTGCGGTACCAGCTTTAGATCAAAAAGAGTTTTAAGCTTTTGCAATTCAACTACACTTTGATCTGCAATTGCATCCTGCTTTACGGCGACAACTGCACCGAGGGGAATCCTGAGATCAAAAGAACCGGCAACACCAGCTTGAATCACGAGGTCATATTTTTTTAATGTAAGTTGTTTGGCTAAATGATAAGTGCTGGCGGTAAGCCCGATCCCTGAAATAAGTATATCAATATTATTGAGACCGCCTGTTCTTGTCAAGTCAATAAAAGGAGCAATTTCTTTTGCTGTAGCTGCAACTACCAGTATATTTTTTCCCATTTTGGCAAATATCGTACATCATTGGTAAAGCCGACGGCCTTACCTTTGCCGCTCATTATTTCCTCCGCCCTATGCTGTGAGGAAAATAAAAAGTAAAGCATGGTTTACTTAACAAGAATAGAACATTTTAACGCTGCACATAAGCTCTATAATCCCAGCTGGAGTAAGGAAAAGAATGATGAAGTGTTTGGTAAATGCGCCAATGAGAACTGGCATGGACATAATTTTGAATTGTTTGTGACCATCAAAGGGGAGCCTGACCCAGAATCCGGTTTTATTTTTGATGCAAAGAAATTGGGCGGCTTGATCAATGAAAAAGTAATTGAAAAGCTGGATCACCATAACCTGAATGTTGATGTGGATTTTATGAAAGGAAAGCTTTGTTCTATTGAGAACCTGGTAATGGGTATCTGGAAAGAATTAGAACCTCATCTTCCACCACCGGTTCAATTGCACTGTTTGAAATTGGTTGAGACCGCCAAAATATTTGTAGAATATTACGGCAGTGAATAGTTTACTGAACAATATCCTTTGAGATTTGTTATCTAATAATTGAATTAATGGGAAAAAAAGTAGCGATATTTCGAAAAGAACATTTCAATTCGGCGCATCGTTTATTCAATCCCGATTGGGATGATAAAAAGAATACCGAAGTGTTTGGTAAATGTGCTTTACCAAATTATCATGGTCATAATTATGAACTGATAGTAAAAATAGTGGGGGAGCCAGATGAAAAAACTGGCTATGTAATGGATCTGAAAAAACTAAGTGACCTGATAGAAGAAAAAATTATTGAAAGGTTCGATCACAAAAACCTGAACCTTGATACCGAGGAATTCAAAAATCTGAATCCTACAGCTGAAAATATTGCAGTCGTTATTTATGATCTATTGCGTCCGCATATACCTAAAGAAAAAGATATGCAGATAAGATTGTATGAAACGCCAAGAAATTTTGTGGAATACCCGGTATAAAAAGTTTTAAGTTATAAGTCTTAAGTTTTGAAGAGAAAAAATTGGGGTGTTTTTATCCCCCGCTGGCGGGGGTCGGATGAGCGATTAAAAACAAGGATCGAAGGGGGGTGGATAAAAGCTGAATAGAATTCACAGAGTACAAGAGTGCGACGCAAGGGACGATGATAGAGTTGCAAAAGCTGGCAACAAAAAACAATTTTCAAACTGGTTTTATGAGTTATAAAAAAATAGAACAATACGAAGACAAGATCACAAGTGGACTTGTAAAAAATTATGCTGATATTCTTGGATTACTTGGTGAAGATCCTGAAAGAGAGGGATTGAAAAAAACTCCAGAACGCTTAGCGAAAGCTATGCAATACCTTACACAGGGTTATTATTTAGATGCAAAAGCGATCATCAATTCAGCAAAATTTCATGAAGAAGTTAGTGAGATGATCGTGGTAAAGGATATTGAAATTTATAGCCTGTGCGAGCATCACATGTTGCCTTTTATTGGCAAAGCACATGTGGCTTATATTCCCAATGGATGGATAACTGGCTTGAGTAAAATAGCAAGAGTGGTAGATGTTTTTGCCCGGCGGCTGCAGGTGCAGGAAAGATTGACGATACAAATTAAAGATGCTATTAAGGAGACCTTGAATCCTTTGGGTGTGGCAGTAGTCATCGAGGCTAAACATTTATGCATGATGATGCGTGGTGTGCAAAAACAAAATTCTACTACCACAACTTCAGCATTTGATGGGGAGTTTCATAAGAATTCTACCCGCAGCGAGTTCCTGAAACTTATATCAGCCGATTTAAGCTAATCCGGTATATTTGTAATTCATTAAAAGGTTTGATAAATAATATCAAACCTTTTTTGTTCCGGGTATTCACCAAATTTTAATCGGAAGGGTGGGGGCAAACTATCGAACCATGAAACATGCATTTGTATTTCCGGGCCAGGGTTCTCAATTTCCGGGCATGGGTAAGGATCACTACAACAATAGTGTCTTCGCTAAAAAATTATTTGAACAATCGAACGAGGTGCTTGGTTTTCGTCTTTCAGATGTCATGTTCAACGGGACTGAAGATGACCTTAAACAAACCAACGTAACACAGCCTGCCGTTTTTCTACATTCAATCGTTGCTTACAGAACTATTGAAAATGCATCTCCTGATATGGTAGCAGGGCATTCATTAGGTGAATTTTCTGCATTGGTTGCAAATGGTACACTAAGTTTTGAAGATGCTTTGCAGCTTGTATCAGTTCGTGCAAGAGCAATGCAAAAGGCTTGTGAAAAAAATCCATCTACAATGGCCGCTGTTTTAAATCTTGCAGATGATAAGGTAGAAGCTATTTGTAAAGAAGTACAGAAGGAAACCGGCGAAGTAGTAGTACCTGCTAATTATAATTGTCCCGGTCAGTTAGTAATAAGTGGCTCAATAAAAGGAATTGATATTGCTTGCGAAAGAATGAAAGCAGCCGGAGCTAAAAGAGCTTTGGTGTTGCCGGTTGGCGGGGCGTTTCATTCCCCATTGATGGAGCCTGCGAAAAAAGAATTGAAGGAAGCTATTGAAGCAACTAAATTTCATAATCCTACTTGTGCCGTTTATCAAAACGTAGTTGCGAGAGCAGTGATGGATAAAGATGAAATCAAACAAAACCTTATTGATCAGCTGACAGGCCCTGTTCGCTGGACACAAAGTGTTCAATCAATGATCGCCGATGGCGCTTCCAAGTTTACAGAATCTGGTCCGGGCAAAGTGCTGCAGGGACTCATCTTGAAAATTGAAAAATCTATGGAAGTAAGTGGGGTGAGTTAAAAAAAATTATACCTTTAAAATAGAAAGCCGAACCACCAAAGGGGTTCGGCTTTTTTTTATGCGCAGATTTACTATTTGCTGATGTTCCTGATTAAGTTAAATTGTAAACACTAAAAACTAAGGTTATGAGAAAAATTCTACTTGCACTTGTTGCCTTCATTTTTTCTTTTACTGCCAATAGCCAAAACCCGATAACTATCGGGTCAGATCGATGCGGATCGAATGAGGCTATAAAACAACAAATGGCAGCCGACCCGGCTTATGCAAAAAAAGTTGAAGCATTATTAAAGAATAAAGGAAGCTATTCAAGAGGCGATAAAAAAGGAAAACCGCCTTCACCAGCTGCCATCACAATTCCTGTAGTAGTTCATGTAGTGTATCACACAGCTGAACAGAATATTTCTGATGCACAAGTACAATCACAGATCGATGTATTGAATGCAGATTTTACTGCAAGCAACAGTGATTATAATAACTACGATGCCGGTTATGGATCAGTAAAAGGTGATCTGGATATAAACTTTTGCCTGGTACAGGTAATTCATAAACA
>DASYQG010000315.1:0-7166 GCA_036005825.1 Chitinophagaceae bacterium
TGTTGGTGAAGCCTGTGAGCGGTTTGGGCATATTACGAGACAGGCAAGAGCATTATTTATTTCTATTGAACAAAAGGATAATATTAAAGAGCTTCTTAAGAACTGGCCGGTTAAAGATGTTCGCTTTACTGTTGTTACGGATGGTGAAAGAATATTAGGATTGGGCGATCTTGGGATTTGCGGAATTGGAATTCCTATTGGCAAATTAGTGCTATATACATGTTGTGCTGGAGTACCTCCGGAATATACATTACCGATTATATTAGATGCAGGAACCAACAATGAAACATTTCTTAATGATCCGCTCTATCCGGGTTTAAAGAAAAAAAGAGTTAGCGGAAAAGTATTTGATGATTTTGTCGAGGCGTTTGTTATTGCGATCAATGAAGTGTTTCCAAAAATTTGCATTCAATGGGAAGACTTTGCAGGTAAAGATGCCATTCGTATACTGGATAAGTATCGCGACAAAGTTTGCAATTTCAATGATGATATACAGGGTACTGCTGCTGTTGCCACTGCCGGTATTATCACAGGAAGCCGGTTTTCAGGCAAACCATTCCGGGAACAAAAGGTCCTGTTTTTAGGAGCAGGTGCCGCAGCATTTGGTATTGCGAGCATGCTTGTTCACAAGTTTCAAAAAGATGGCCTTAGCAAAGAGGAAGCATATCAACGTGTTTGGATGTTTGATGTAAACGGGTTACTTGTCAGGTCAAGAACTGATCTGGCCGATTATCAAATTCCTTTTGCACATGAAAGCGAACCATCAAATAATTTTGCAGAATCTATTCTCAAAATAAAACCGACTGCGATCGTTGGAGTCAGTACTGTTGGTGGTGCTTTCAATCAGCAGGTGATCGAAAATATGTGTGCGGTTAACGAAAGGCCGGTTATTTTTCCTTATTCAAATCCAACTTCTCGTTCAGAATGCACAGCAGAGCAAGCATATACCTGGAGCAAGGGGAAAGCGATCTTCGCCAGCGGCAGTCCGTTTGCACCGGTAACTTATGAAGGTAAAATATTCCGACCGGGCCAGGGCAACAATGTATATATTTTTCCCGCAGTAGGATTAGCAGTATTTGCAACCGAAGCAAAAAGAGTAACGGATGAAATGTTCGTTACAGCAGCAGAGGCAGTGGCTGAGCAGATCACGGAAGAGAATTTTACAAATGGCCTGATTTATCCGCTTATAGATAATATCCTGGAGGTATCTTATAATGTAGCTATAAAAGTGGCAGAAAAAATATTTGAAAGTGGGTTAGCCGGTATAAAAAAACCAAAAGATATCAGGACATTTATTAAAAGCAAAATGTATGAACCAAAATATCATTAATTGCAATTAAAAAAATGTCAAACTGGTTTCTTATAATAGAATTTTTATATCTGCTTGTGGTAATAATAGTGTGTGCACGCATTATTTATGACACCAACAGTACAGTTAAAACACTGGCTTATTTACTCCTGGCCATTTTCATTCCGGTTTTCGGGATCATGTTTTATTTCGCATTCGGGATCAATTATCGAAAAAGACAATTGTACAGTAAAAAAATAATCAGTGATGATAATCTTTGGAATCAAATAAAAGAGAATATAACTTCTTATTCTGTGCAAACCTATTTTAACGCTTCCGAATCGGACCGGCCTAACAAAAATCTCGCTAAGTATTTATCAAATGAAATGAGTCCGCTAACTGCAGGTAATACAGCTCGTTTATTAATTAATGGTGAAGAAAAGTTTCCGGCGGTGATACAGGCATTGGAAGAAGCAAAGGATCATATTCATATTGAATATTACATCTATGAAAATGATAAGATAGGGAAGACCATTGAAGAAATATTAATAAGAAAAGCAAAACAAGGTATAACTGTCAGATTTATTTATGATGATTTTGGAAGTCGAGGGATCCGTAAAAACATCGCTGTAAGACTCAAGAACTCAGGCGTTGATACTTATCCATTTTATAAGATCTCATTTCTAAGGATAGTCAATCATATGAATTATCGAAACCACCGAAAGATCATAATTGTTGATGGGAAAAAAGCTTTTGTAGGTGGCATTAATGTGAGTGATAAATATATCAACGAACCAACATCGGCAAATAAAACATTTTGGCGTGATACACATTTAATGATCGAAGGGCCCGGAGTATACTATTTACAATATTTATTTATTGGCGATTGGAATTTCTGTTCTGGAAAAATGTTAGATAATATTAAAGATTATTTCCCTGAAGTATACAGGAACAAACTACCCGGTGATAAAATAATTCAAATTGCAGCAAGTGGACCTGATTCTGTTAACCCAACTATCCTTTACTCTCTTCTATATGCAGTTTACCAGGCACAGCGGGAAATACTGATAACTACACCTTATTTTATACCTGATCAAAGCTTGATGGATGCTCTTATTGTAGCAGCACTTGCTGGAATATCGGTTCAGTTATTAGTTCCGGAAAAATCTGATTCAAGGCTGGTAGCACTAGCAGCCAGTTCATATTATGACGATCTGCTGGCCGCGGGAATTAAGATATTTTTCTACCAGGACGGTTTCGTTCATGCAAAAACAATGGTGGTGGATAAGAAACTTGCGGTTATAGGTACTGCCAATATGGATGTCCGAAGCTTTGATCTGAATTTTGAAGTGAATGCAATTGTTTACAATGATGAACTCGCAACATCACTTGCCAATACATTTTATTCAGATATAAAAGATGCAGAATTACTTGACATTTCCAAATGGTCAAACAGATCCATTACTAAAAAGTTCATGGAAAAAACTGCGAGGCTGGTATCACCATTGCTTTAATAAGGCATCAGATTTATCTATCTGTCCCGGCCGGCTTCGAAGTAATTTACCTGCAAGATTCACGAGGTAATCCATCCCACCTGCAGCTTGTAATGCTGCGGCGGCTGTAACTACACTCAGGATGATCAACATTACTTCAAGCGGGGGATCAGAAGGTTGCATTTTAAATCCAAAAAGCAAAATGAGCAAGCCGATCATTCCCATCACACCCAAACCAATTCCAGACATTCTCGCACCAATAAGAATGCAGGCTAATAAAATGGCGAGTTGCAGGAATATCATTATGATCAAATATTAATTCCTTCTCTTACTGCCGATCTTTCACTTCAATTATTTTACTGCCGGCATCAATTCTAAGTTGTACGTGTTGGTTTTTACAATAAAAGATATTGCAAAACCAAACCAGCCAATACGGCAGCAACTGTTGTTACAATCCCGGGCAACATAAAACTATGATTGAGCACATACTTTCCGATTCGTGTGGTGCCTGTTCGGTCGAATTGAATAGCAGTTAATAATGTTGGATAACCCGGAATAAAAAAATGGCCGTTCACAGATGGAAAAATTCCTACAAGATAAGCAGGCGGTAATCCAAGTGCTAACCCAAGCGGAACTAAAGCTTTTGTTGTTGCAGCCTGGCTGAAAAGTAAAATACTAAGAGTGAATAATGCAATTGCAAATGTCCATGGATAGGATTTAACCAGGTTGCCTAAAGTACTTTCAATCGCTTCTGCATTATGATTCATAAATGTACTGCTCATCCATACTACACCGAATACTGCGATCGTGGCCTGTCCTGCAGATGCAAATAAACTTGCTTTGGTTACTTGTGCCGCTGTTGTTTTGCAAAAAAGAATGATAAGTCCTGCAGCACCCAACATGATCATCATGATCATCGATGGCATCTGTACTTGTCCTGATGCATTCACTGAAAAACCTGGATTAAATCCCTCTCCTGAAAACACTGGTAATAATGATGGAAAAGATCCGAGTAATACAACAGCAATTACTGCAGCAGCAAAAATTGCAACTGATCTTGTAGCACCATCTTTAAGAGCAAGCGTTGTATCTTTTGAGTCCTCCAAATTTTTTGCAAACACAGGATCTTTCATTCTTTCTAAAAACTCAGGATCCTTATCAAGTTCTTTTCCTCTTTTCCAAACAAACAAAATACCTACGATCACTCCAATGATTGTTGATGGAATACAAATGAGAAGTATATCGGCAAGTTTAACTCCTGCAGGCGCCAACACAGTTAATAAAGCTGCTGATGCAGCAGATACGGGACTCGCTGTAATACCCATATGGGCAGCGGTTACACTCATACTTAATGCTCTCTCGGGGCGAATTCTTTTTTTAATGGCTACTTCTGCAATTATTGGCATGATGGAATAAGATATATGTGCCGTACCTGCAAACAGCGTAAAGAAGTATGTTACAAGAGGACCAAGAAAAGTAATTTGTCCGGGTCTGCTGCGGAGTAATTTACCCGCAAGGTTCACGAGGTAATCCATACCACCTGCTGCCTGCAATGCAGCGGCTGCTGTCACCACACTTAGAATGATCAGCATTACTTCAAGTGGAGGATCGGCGGGTTGCATTTTAAAAGCAAAGAGGAAGATCAAAAGACCGATCATACCCATTACACCTAATCCAATTCCCGACATTCTTGCTCCAAGAAAAATGCAGATCAATAAAATGGCGAGTTGTAGAAATATCATATGTATACATTTTAGTTTTGGTCGATGCTTTTTCTCACCAAGCTAATTGTATGCGGCTTTGGAAGAATTGAGTAGCTCCTTTCATATTAAAGCGATCAAGAACTCCATAACCATACATAAACTCCAGCCGGATATTCTTCGTGGCATACCAATTCACCTGGGGTGATAACCTCCAAAACTTACCGCCCCTGATAACTCCACCGTTAAGTTCACTTGTTGAAAATCTAAGCATGACATCTATTGCTCCGGGCCCTCCTTTAAATATAGATTTATTTACCGGAACAAAACCATAAATAGCAGTCTCTGTATAATACGGACGTGTTTCGCCGGTGATCGTATAGCCAACTACAAATTCACCACCATGAAAAACGGGATCACCTTTTTGCGGAGATCTGAATTTATCCCAACGGTATTCTGTGCCCAGCGTTAACGGACCAGAAGTATAATATGCTTCCCATCCTAAGAATGTTGCATGGTCTGATGGAAATTTTCCCGTATCAATGAAATACGGTGCGCCATTCGCTTCAGGCTTTGACCTTACGGTGATGGAATTTTCTTCTGGTCTTCCTACATGCATATTTGCAGCAAGGTGCAAGTTGGTTTTATCAGTATGGATGGGTAGCCAACCGATACGGCCATCAAATTCCCAATCATGCGTGGAGAACGATTGACTCTTGGATAGCCAGTCTGCAAAAATCCCAAGGTTCCAAAAAATACGTTTTTTTGGTAGAAAGCCGAGCCATTTTATACCATCCGCAAGAAGGGGAATTGCATCAAGAGCCATATGTCTTTCCATGAACTCACCGGAATAACCGTTCATTACCTTGCTCATGGAAATTCCCGCTTTTGTACGACCCACAAAAAAAGAGCCCCACAATTCCGGCACACCTATCATTATACCAGTTTCACGGACAAACCATGAGTCACTATTTCCATCATACATAAATCCGGCTTTCCATGACAGAGCTCTTTTGGTCTTAAATTTTCCGCTAAGAGCTAAACGTGAATCGCGGACCTTAAAACCAGCATTCAGTTCAAGATTGGCCGTGTCCAATTGATCCTTTCCAACTCGATTCTGCGAGTATGCTGCATAGTCAACAAGGAAACCACCGCCAATTTTTAATGTAGTAAATCGCAAGTCATAATTTAACCAGTTAACTCTTTTCCTCTTAGGATTTTTGGAAGGAGTGCTGTCTATAGGTTCGAGAACTTCTCCCTCGGTACCATCAGGAATAACTTTACCTTTTTGCTGACCATAAGAAGAAATCGCTGAAAGTAAAAACGCCATCACCAGCAACAGTGTAAGTGAAGGCGTTTTATATATCAAGGAGCTTCTATTAATTATTAAGGATCTAATAATTACTTTCAAAGGATAGTTTATTTAAGAATATTATTATTTAATTTTTCTGTCCGGTTAATGCAGCCGGATCCATTAACTTCTTGATCTGATCTTCAGTCAACAGTTTCTTTTCACGGATAAGTTCAAGAATTCCTTTGCCGCTTTGCAACGCTTCTTTTGCCAGCTCCGTTGTTTTTTCATAACCAAGAACAGGATTAAGAGCTGTTACAATTCCTATTGTAGTTTCCAAATAACGTTTTAAAACGGCTTCATTCGCTGTAATTCCATCTATACAGTTTTTGGCGAATAAAGGAATTGCTTTGAAAAAAAGTGCTTGTGATTCCATGATAGCGACCGCGACTACCGGCTCATAAGCATTTAACTGCAGAAGACCATCTTGTGAGGCGATCGTAACTGTTCCATCGTTGCCTATTACTTTAAAACATATTTGATTCATCAACTCTGGCATTACAGGATTTACTTTTCCGGGCATAATGGATGAGCCTGGTTGAAGTGCAGGTAAATTGATCTCAAAAATTCCGTTACGTGGACCAGAACATAAGAAAATCAAATCGCTGCTGATCTTAGACAATGCAACCGCAAAGTTTTTTAATGCTGAGGAATACATAACAAACGCCTGCATACTACTTGTTGCTGCGATCAGATCTTTAGACAAATGCATTGGCTTGCCTGTAATTTTTGCAAGATGAGCTGCACATTTTTCTGCATAACCAGGAGATGCTGTTAAGCCTGTACCAATAGCAGTTGCACCCATATTCTCTTCATACAAATATTCTTCGGTTTTACGTAGCACATCAATAGCTGCATCAATCTGGTTACCAAAACCATGAAATTCTTGTCCAAGTGTCATCGGTACGGCATCCTGCCCTTCGGTGCGGCCCATCTTCACCAGGTTCTTGAATTCATCTCCTTTTTTGTGAAACGACTGGGAGAGCATCTTTGCTTGCTGTATCACTTTATCATTATGTAATAACAAAGCAACATGAATTGCTGTTGGATAGACGTCGTTAGTTGACTGACCCATGTTGAGATCATCATGTGGTTCAATGAACTGGTACTCTCCTTTTTTATGACCGCTCATTTCGAGAGCAATATTTGCCAGCACTTCACAGGAATTCATATTTGCTGATGTACCTGCACCACCCTGGTATAGGTCTGTCAAAAACTGGTCATGATATTTTCCATCAATCACTGCCTGGCAAGCTTTTTCAATGGCAACCAATTTTTCCTTCGGCATTCTTCCTACATCTGTGTTGGCGCGGGCAGCAGCCATCTTCACCATT
>DASYQG010000316.1:0-3469 GCA_036005825.1 Chitinophagaceae bacterium
TCTCGTTAAATATGACGAGAATGAAAATTGGAAAAGCAATACTGGCAAGAATTGAACTAAGCGAAACAAATCTTGTTAAGTAGAGAACTAACAAAAATACACCAACACAGCATACGGCAACTATCGGCTGAATGCCGAGCACCATTCCAAAAACGGTTGCCACTCCTTGACCGCCCCTGAACTCAGCCCAAATGGGAAATATATGACCCACTACTGCTGCCAGTCCCAGCCCGATTTGGAGGTTGGTCATTTGTGATTCGTGATCCAAATAATAAGGAATGAGATAAACAAGTTTAACCGCGATAATGCCTTTTAGCATATCTGCCACCATAACAATCGAGCCCCAGTTTGGGCCCAATGTCCTGAATGTATTGGTAGCACCGGCATTACCACTGCCGTAGTCACGAATATCAATACCAAAAAAGTATTTGCTTACCCAGACCGATGAGGGAATGCTTCCAATCAGATATGCGAGAACGATCAATAAAAATTCGTTCATGTAGCCTTTGTTAAAGTTGGATTACAAAGATAATACAAACAAAAGAGACATAACATTAAAATAATACACACTTCAGCCACACTTAATTATGAAATTCTAAGGCAATCCAATTGTTCCTGATCAATTCTTTCTTAAGTTTTAAGTTTAATTCAGTAACAACGCTTAGTATTTCATCTTTATCATCCTCAAGTAATCCACTTAGTAAAATTTGGCCACCTTTATTTAGTTGCTTATTTAATAAAGCAAGGTTTTCAAGAATGACATTTTTATTGATGTTGGCAAGAATAATGTCGAATTTGATTTCGGTGACTGCATCCGAAGCTTTTCTCAAAACTATTATATCACAATCATTCTTTTTAAAATTCTCTTCAGCATTTGCGATACTCCAGTCATCATTATCTATTGCTATAATGGTTTTTGCTCCTGATCTTTCTGCAAGTATTGCAAGTATGCCAGTGCCTGTTCCAAAATCAAGAACAGATCGTCCATTAAGATCGATCTCTTTCATCAACTCGATCATCATATAAGTCGTGGCATGATGTCCGGTTCCAAAACTCATTTTTGGAGTAATGACAATTTCAAACTTCGTATTGGTAATGGGTTTATGAAAATCAGCACGAATAGCCACATAATCATTTACTATCACCGGTTCAAAATTTGATTCCCAAACCTGGTTCCAATTTGTTTCCGCAATTTTTTCTTTTATATAAGTAATTTGATACTTAAAGGATATTTCATTTAATACAACCATATCGAAACTCTTACTATTTATAAAAGCATCAAGGCTGGTGTCTTTCTCTTCAAATCCTTCATAACCTGCATCGGCAAGTTGTGCAATCAGAATTTCCCTTTGTTCTGGTTGCAGATCGGCAAATGTGATCTTGATATAATCCATTTCGATACAAAATTAAAAACCCCTGTCTCGCTTTTGGCAAAACAGGGGTATGTTATTTTCCTGTCAATGATTAATTTTCTGCAGGTCTGTCTTGTCTCTCTGGCTTTGCGATCAATACTTTTCTTGAAAGTTTGAACTTGCCTGATTTTGGATCAGTACCGATCAACTTAACTTTTATCACATCACCTTCATTCAATACTCCATCTAGTGTTTCAAGACGTTTCCAGCTTACTTCACTTATATGCACCAAACCTTGTTTGCCTGGTAAAAATTCAACAAATGCACCAAAAGGCATAATTGATTTTACAGTGGCTTCATACACATCACCAACAACTGGAACTGCAACAATACCTTTGATCCATGCTTCTGCCTTCTCCACCCCTTCTTTGTTTACGCCAAATACACTTATCTCACCCATGTTATTAACTTCTTCAATATTGATAGTAGTACCGGTAACTCTTTGCATTTCCTGTATTACTTTACCGCCTGGTCCGATAACTGCTCCAATGAATTCTCTTTCGATGAACATCTTCACCATTCTTGGTGAGTGTGGTTTCACTTCACTTCTTGCTTCAGGGATACAATTATACATTGCATTCAGAATATGCAATCTTCCGCGACGTGCCTGCTCCAATGCCTGCGACATCACTTCCATTTTCAATCCATCAACCTTTATATCCATCTGTACACCGCAAATACCTTCACGGGTACCAGTTACTTTAAAATCCATATCACCTAAATGATCTTCATCCCCAAGGATATCACTAAGGATCGCATACTTATCATCTTTGGTAATTAATCCCATGGCAATTCCACTCACATGTTTTGGAAAAGGAATTCCTGAATCCATTAATGCTAATGAACCTGCACAAACTGTCGCCATTGATGAAGAGCCATTTGATTCCAGGATATCACTTACAACACGTACTGTGTAAGCGAAATTCTCGGTTGGCATCATTTGTTTCAGCGAACGCATAGCAAGATTTCCATGTCCAACTTCTCTTCTGCCTGGTCCTCTCATCATCTTTACCTCACCAGTTGAGAAAGGAGGAAAATTATAGTGTAAGAAAAATTTTGAATCAAAAGATTTTGCTGCACTCTCTACCAATAATTCATCTAACGGCGTTCCCAATGTAACAGTAGTTAGAGATTGAGTTTCGCCCCTTGTAAATAATGCTGCGCCATGTGGTGAAGGCAATACGTCTACTTCCATATCCAATGCACGAATATCTTCAAGACCACGGCCATCCAAACGAACTTTCTCATCAAGGATCATATCACGAACTACATAATATTGCAGATCGCCATAATATGCACTTACTTGTTTCTTTATTTTACCAGGCATTTCTTCACCTTCAGGAAGATTCAAGCCAGCTTTGATATGCTCCATCAGTTCATCCTTCACTGCTGAAAATCTATCACTTCTTTCTGCCTTATTTAATTTAGCTTTTGAAATTTCATATACTTTTTGTTTTGCAAAAGCATTTACTTTTTCACGAAGAGTTTCATCATGCTCAGGTTTTTTATAATCCCTTTTTCCTTTCACACCAACCATATCACGCAATTCTTCCTGTGCTTTTATCTGGACATGAATTGCATTATGTGCAACTTCCAAAGCTTTTATCAGGTCAGCCTCACTGCATTCCTGTGCTTCACCTTCCACCATCATCAGGTTTTTATCAGTAGCGGCAATTATAAATTCAAGATCCGATTCCTCTAATTCAGCACGGTTAGGATTTACTATGAATTCACCATTCACTCTTGCCACACGAACTTCAGATATAATTTCTTTAATGGGAATATCTGAAACTGCTAAAGCAGCCGATGCAGCTAAACAAACCATTGCATCAGGCAATATTTGTTCGTCGCTGGAGATAAGTGACACCAATACCTGCACCTCGCATAAATAATCTTCAGGGAATAATGGACGCAAGGCACGGTCAACAAGTCTTGAGGTTAATATTTCATAATCGTTCAATCTTGCTTCACGTTTAAAGAAAGATCCCGGTATACGTCCAGCAGAAGCAAATTTTTCCTGGTAATCTACTGATAACGGAAAAAAATCCTGCCCTTCT
>DASYQG010000317.1:0-1983 GCA_036005825.1 Chitinophagaceae bacterium
TCATTGCATCCGTCATTAGCTCTGAACAGGAAAAAATATCAAACGGGGCTTGGGTTGCAGGAGATAACCCTTGCAGAATTATTGAAGAAAAACGGGTATGCTACCGGGCTTGTTGGAAAATGGAACCTGGGTGATGAAGAAGGCGATCACCCCTATGAGCGGGGCTTTGATTATAGTTATTATTTTTCTGGTGCACTGTCAAGATATGTTGATGTTCCTTTTGACAACAATCGATATGTCGATCAGCATTTACCCTGGGCATTTTCTGAATTACCGGCATGGACGTCAAGGTCTGGCTCTTCGGCAATTCGTGAAGGAAAGAATGTTGTTGTTGATACAAGCTATCTCACATTTTCATTTGCCAAAAAAGGAATTGATTTCATAGAAAGGAATAAGGCACATCCTTTTTTTCTAACGCTTTCTTTCAATGCTCCTCATGATCCTTTCCAGGTTCCAAAAGAATATTTTGACCGGGTGCAAAATGTTCAGGACAGAGTGAAACGGGTCTATTATGGAATGATCGAGGCACTGGATGATGCAGTGGGACAGGTGAAAGAAAAACTTAGATCTGCCGGGATCGAAAAAAATACGATCATTTTTTTTATTAGTGATAATGGCGGCGCCACTTATACAAGAGCCACCGATAACGCTCCGCTTCGCGGAGGTAAGTGTACACATTTTGAAGGGGGATTGATGGTTCCTTTTTTTATTAACTACCCCGGAAATAAAAATGGAAATTTTGTTTATGATAAACCTGTTTCTTCATTAGATATTTTTTCAACAATTGCGTCCATTACAAAAACGGATCTTCCTGCGGATAGAATATATGATGGCGTTGATCTGCTGCCTTGTCTTGTCGATAACAAAAAAGATCCTCACGAAATTTTATACTGGCGAAATGGTTATTCCAAAGCTATCAGGAAAGGGAACTGGAAACTTTATATTAATGAAAAAAGTAAAAGTAAATATCTTTTCAACCTGGAAACTGACCGGGAAGAACTGCATGACTTGCTAAGCAGCGAACCTGCAATAGCAGGCCAATTAATGAAAGAATTAAATAATTGGGAAAAAACACAAACCATCAATCCGGCATGGCCAAGCATGGCTGATATATTAATTGACGTAAGAGGCAAAAAATATTTTTTCCCAGGGTAGAATACTTGTGCAGAAAAAATTACGCCTTTGTTGGTGTTCGAAGTTCGGATGTTTTCTGATTTAGCCCATTTCACCAACAATACAAATCGCGGATATCAATACTGTGGGTTGAGCATTATGTAATTGCCAAAAAGAAAAGTGTATTAGCTTATTTGATTGATCTTATTAAATGAGGTACTTAATATTTCTAACCCTGCTTTTGAAATTTGTTCTGAAAAACCATAAGTGAGTTCATTCTTGCCTTTCTCTAACTGTTCGAATATTGATTCAATAAAACCGCTAACAGGAGGGGCAAAGTCATGAATTCCTTTACCTCCGAGATCGGTATTTAATGCGGGAGGTATTATTTCAATAACCTCAATATTCTTTGTTTTAAGTAAATGCCGGAGCGAAAGAGTAAATGAATGAAAAAAAGCTTTCGTACCTGAATAAACCGGGGTTTTAGTGAGTGGCACAAAAGATAAACCAGAAGTTACATTCATTATAGTTGTTAAAGAAGGTAAGTTCTGAAATAAATAAGTGAGATGTACAGGAGCCTCTATATTAGTTCTGATCTCTTCCTTTGCTCTTTGAAAGAAATCCTGATCAGTGATCGACATCCATTGCTGGATACCGGCATTATTAACCAGTATGTTTAAATCATTGTGATTTTCAGAGATCCATCTGAAAAGTGACTCTCTTTCATTCTCTGTTGATAAGTCGCATACTTTAGTTATTAAGGATGGTAGCTTTGCTTTTGCCTCATTTAAGGCCGATTCACGTCTGCCACAAATAATTACTGTATTGCCATCTTTTATAAATCTTTCGGCTAAAGCAAATCCAATTCCT
>DASYQG010000318.1:0-9653 GCA_036005825.1 Chitinophagaceae bacterium
GTACCTCGCAAGAGCGAATCTTGTTTTATCGGTTATTGTAACAGCAATGGCAACGCTGGTTGCGCCGTTAATGACACCGCTGCTGATGAAAACACTGGCGGGCACTTTAATAGAGGTAAAATTTATTGATATGATGATCGAAATTGTAAAAATTGTTTTGGTGCCGATTGGTGCTGCACTGCTGCATGATTATTTGAAAAGAGCACCAGCAGCGCAAAAGAAAAAAGTTTATGTGATCTGTGCGATAGCAATTGGATGGCTTATCACGGTTGTGATCTTGCAAATTAATATTATGGATAAAGCGATGCAGCAATCAATAACGCTTTCAGGATTTTTTGCAGGTGCCATCATCGTTGGTGTGCTGTATAATTTTTTGCATCGCCGGTTTCCAAAGCTTGATAATATCATGCCGTTGATCTCTATGTTTGGGATCATTTATTTTACAACTGTTACTACTGCTGCAGGCAGGGAAAACCTGATGAAGGTCGGGCTGTTATTATTTATTGCATCGATTATTCATAATGCAGCTGGATATTTTTTCGGTTACTGGCTCAGCCGATTGTTTGGTATTGACAGAAATTCAAGTCGCACTATCGCGTTTGAAGTTGGATTGCAGAATGGCGGCATGGCAAGCGGTATTGCAGGCAGTATGGGTAAGCTGGGCACCGTGGGTTTGGCGGCTGCAGTGTTTAGTCCGTGGATGAATATCAGTGGAAGTATCCTGGCGAATTACTGGAGAAAAAGACCAGTGAAGGAAGCAGAAAAAACTAAAGGAGAAGTTTATGTAGCCGGCTGAATTGCTACTATTAAACTTTTCTTGGACAGTTTACCCAGGGCGATGCGAAGGGCACTCTTGTACTGCAACAATTCTATTCAACAAATGTTGCAGTAGCCTGCACAGAGCGAAGCGAAGAGTTCTGTTCGCTATGGAGCAAATAAAGAAGAACATTAAATGATCAAAAGAATATACATATTATTAGTTGTTTTCTATTCACCATTCACCATTGACCACTCGCAAGCACAGCTAGTGGACAAAACTCCAGCGGCTGTTCCAGTCGCACCATCAATTTATAACCGTGAACCATACGAAGACCCTCAGGTAAGTGGCATCAACCGTGATGCATCAAGAGCAACTGCTTATTCATTTGCCAATTTGAATGATGCTTTAAAAGGTGAAAGAGATAAAAGTGGAAGATATATTTCTTTAAATGGTGAATGGGATTTTGCTTTTGCATTAAAGCCAGGCGATGAGCCAAAAGATTTTTATAAAAGCAAAGTAAGTGGATGGAAAAAAATTCCTGTTCCATCAAACTGGGAGATGCAGGGCTACGATAAACCGATCTATAAAAGTGCAGTGTATCCATTTCGTCCTGTGAACCCACCTTATGTTCCGAAAGATTATAATGGAGTGGGTTGTTATCAGCGTTCAATCAATATTCCAGGCAACTGGAAGAACATGAACATCACATTGCACTTTGGCGGAGTAAGTTCTGGATACAAGGTTTGGCTTAATGGAAGATTTGTCGGCTATGCAGAAGATAGTTTTCTTCCATCTGAATTTAATATCACGCCTTATTTACAGGATGGAGAAAATATTCTTTCTGTTTGGGTAATAAGGTGGAGTGATGGAAGTTTTCTGGAGGACCAGGATCAATGGCGATTGAGCGGTATTCATCGTGAAGTGTATTTGATGGCAGAACCTAAGTTGAGAATTGCGGATTTCTTTTATCAAACCAAACTGGACAAAGATTATAAAGATGCTGTGTTGAGTATTCGTCCGCGAATTGAAAACCTCACCGGCCATGAAATGCCGGGTTATATTTTGAAAACACAGCTCTATGATCAAACAGGTAATCCAATATTAAATCAGCCATTAGAAAAAAAGGTTGATGACATCATTAATGAAATTCATCCAAGACTGGACAGAGTAAAATTTGGTTTGCTTGAAACAACGATAAACAATCCAAAGAAATGGAGCTTTGAAGAACCAAACTTATATAAACTGGTTTTGAGCTTAGAAGATAGTCTTGGTAATGTGTTGGAAGTAAAGACCTGTAAACTAGGTTTTCGGTCTATTGAATTCAGGAAATCGGATAGTAAGCTTTTGATCAATGGCAAGCTCACTTATTTGTATGGTGTCAATCGACCCGATCATCACCCAACAAAAGGAAAGGCATTATCAAGAGAAGATATTTTGCAGGATATAAAAACGATCAAGCAATTTAATTTTAATTGTGTTCGACTTTCACATTATCCAAGCGATCCTTATTTATTAGACTTGTGTGATGAGTTTGGTATCATGGTGATTGATGAAGCAAACCTGGAGACACATGGTTTGGGTGGTAAGCTCGACCATGATGCAAGTTGGACAGCGGCATATCTTGAACGGGTAAGTCGAATGGCATTGAGAGATAAAAATCATCCTTCAATAATTATGTGGAGTTTGGGTAATGAAGCAGGCAGTGGCCCCAATCATGCAGCAATGGCAGGTTGGATAAAGGATTTTGATATCACAAGGCCCTTACATTATGAACCTGCGATGGGAAGTCCGAAAGAAGATGGATATATCGATCCATCCGATCCGAAGTATTTAAAATCAAATGACCATTCACATCGTATTCAGAACCCACTTGACCAATATTATGTTGATGTGATCAGTAGAATGTATCCGGCTTTATATACTGCACCTTTATTGGCCAATCAACCCAATGGAGATCGCCGTCCTATTTTCTTTTGTGAGTATGCACATGCTATGGGAAACAGTGCAGGTAACTTAAAAGAGTTTTGGGATCAGTGGAGAACAACACCAAGAATAATCGGTGGTTGTATCTGGGAATTTAAAGACCAGGGATTATTGAAAAAAGATTCAGCAGGAGTCGAGTACTATGCATACGGCGGAGATTTCGGTGAAAAATATTTTGACAATTTTACGATCAAAGGGATCGTTGCTGCCGACGGAAGACCTAAAGAGGCAATGTATGAATGCAAAAGAATATTTCAACCAATACAATGTGAATGGGCTGACTCAACAAAGGGACTTATGAAGATCATTAATCGAAGTGAAACAAAGAACGTAAATAAATACACAGCATATATAAGTATAAAGGAAGATGGGCTGACAATTTCTGATAAGCAAATTGGTGGCATTGACGTTGCTCCCGGAACAGAGGTAGCCTTCCCCATATTAGCATGGTTGCCCAAATTAAAACTTGGATCGGAATATCAGGTGGACATCAGGTTTGTATTGATGCATGATGAATCCTGGGCAAGACAGGGATTTGAAATAGCCACCAATCAGTTGCAACTAAAAAGGGCGTTGACAAAAAATGTTTCCAGAAAATCAAATGGAAACTTAGCAATAAATGAAAGCATGAATGGTGTCATAATAAATGGAAAGGATTTTTCTTTTCGTGTAGGAGGAGTTTTTGATGGAGGTTTAATATCCTATAGGTATAATGGGAAAGAGCAAATCTTGAATAGATTTCTCCCGCATTTCAAAAGACCGTTAACGGATAACGATAAGAGAGGATGGAAGCCTAACAAAAAGATGATGCAATGGTATCAACCGGAATTGAAATCAAAAGAAACGAAGGTCAATGATCCGGTAAACGGTGAGTTGACGATCACGAACCAATTTAGCCTTATTAATGATAGTGCATCAGTTAAAATTGTTTATACTATTCATTCGGGTGGAATAATAAAAGTTGATTATTGGTTGGATGTAAAATCGGGTATACCCAATATTCCAAAGGTTGGTATGCAGGGAGGTATAAATAAAAATTATACACAGATCGAGTATTTTGGCCGTGGGCCTTCGGAGAATTATATTGATAGAAGATATGGTTCTGATGTTGGAGTTTACAATCAAAATATTTATGATTTTATAGAGCCATATGTTGTGCCACAGGAAAACGGCAATCGTACAGATGTGCGATGGATGTATCTAAGTGATCCAAAGACAAAAGATGGTTTACTGATCGTTGCCGATAGTTTACTGAGCATGAGTGCCTGGCCGTATACAGAGGAGAATATCGAAAGTGCAAAACATACTAATAAGCTGAAGGTAGCTGATTATATTACATTAAATATTGACCTGGTGCAAATGGGTGTTGGTGGTAATGATAGCTGGAGCGAAGTGGCGGCACCATTGGAACAATATCAGATAAAAGCACAGCCATATCACTATAGTTTTTATATTGTTCCGTTTAATTCTAAAACGAAAGAACCGGGAATAAGAGCAAAAGAAATTAAGTTTTAAATGAAGCAAATTAGTATTATTATTAGTTTACTATTTTTCTCTTTCACTTTAGTTGCACAGAAAGAAGTTCCTCATTCTGTGATGCAACAGATCTATGAAGAAGTAAAGACTCCCTACAAATACGGTTTGGTCATCATTCCAGAAAATGATACAAAGAAGATCGACTGCCCTTCTGTATTTCGAAAAGGCACGGATTGGTACATGACCTATATCCAGTTTGATGGAAGAGGTTA
The DNA here is from genome assembly GCA_036005825.1 of Chitinophagaceae bacterium. Taxonomy (GTDB): domain Bacteria; phylum Bacteroidota; class Bacteroidia; order Chitinophagales; family Chitinophagaceae; genus VBAS01. The sequence goes on from DASYQG010000318.1 coordinate 4,492, forward strand.
TGAAACGTGGCTGGCAAAAAGCAATAATTTATTGGATTGGAAAACGATCGGACGAGTGATGAGTTTTAGTGATACAACAAACAGTGTTGAATGGGATGCCAATCAAAAAGCAGGATATACTGCTTTGGAAGATCATCAATGGGGCGGTTCATACAAATTACAAAAGTTTAATAATAAATACTGGATGAGCTATATTGGTGGAAAAGAAAAAGGCTATGAAACAGGTAAATTAAGTATTGGCATTGCTCATACAGAAAAGGACCCAACAAAGCCACATGAATGGAGTAGAACAAGGGTCGCTGTTTTATCAGCAACAAATAAAGATGTTCGCTGGTGGGAAAACAAAAAATTATACAAGAGCTCTGTTATTTGGGATAAACAAAGGACATTAGGTCACCCTTTTGTGATGTATTACAATGCCAATGGCGACACAAGCAATAACACTCCTAAATGGAGGTGGTTTGAAAGGATTGGTATGGCCGTGAGTGATGATATGATCAACTGGCAGCGTTATCAAACCGATCCGGTTGTACATCATAAGATCGGAATAACAGGTGATGGTGTTATTCAAAAGATCGGTGATGTGTGGGTGATGTTTTATTTTGGGGCATTTTGGGAGAATAGACCCAAAGAAGCATTCAACCGTTTTGCTTGTAGTTATGATTTGGTAAATTGGACAGATTGGGATGGTGAAGATCTAATCAAGTCAACTGAAGAGTATGATGCGAAGTATGCTCATAAAAGTTATGTAATAAAATATAAAGGGGTGGTATATCATTTTTATTGTGCTGTAGATAATAAAGATCATCGGGGTATCGCTGTTGCTACTTCAGTTGATAAAGGAAAAAGCAAAATTCATTTTTGATAGATACTAATGCTGATAGTTCAAAGACATTCTCATCTTTCAATTTGCCTGCTGTTGATCTCACTCATGGGAATCTCACAGCAACCAAAGTCTATTGATCTTATTGAAAAGAACTTTCTTAATCCTCCTTCATCGGCAAAGCCATGGGTATTTTGGTACTGGATGAATGCTGCTGTTTCCAAAGAAGGTATCACTGCTGACCTCGAAGCAATGAAAGAAGTTGGGATTGGAGGTGCCTATTTAATGACGATAAAAGATACATCATCAGCTATCCCATTTCAGCCAACGGTAAGACAATTAACTCCCGAATGGTGGGCAATGGTAAAATTTGCTATGCAGGAAGCAAAACGCCTGGGTTTGCAATTAGGGATGCATGTCAGCGATGGCTTTGCGCTCGCAGGCGGTCCATGGATCACACCTGAACTCTCAATGCAAAAAATTGTTTGGACAAAAACCTATGTTAAGAATGGGAACACTGAAAAAATAAATTTAGAACAACCCGAAAGTTATAATGGTTATTATAAAGATGTAGCCGTATTTGCTTATCCTGCCAATTCATCCTATGCATTTGCTAATGCCGTGCTGGTACCAATTGTTACTACAAGCAATGGGGCAAAAGCACAGTTTCTTTCGTTTCCTGATCCGGCTAATAAAGAAAGTTTTAAAAGCGATACCACTTGTTGGATACAATACAAGTATCCGGAAGAATTTACTTGTCGCTCAATTCATATTCATACAGGAACTAATAGTTACCAGACGCAACGATTGATCATTCAAGCAAGTAATGATGGAATAAATTTTAAAACAGTTACACGATTAGAACCACCACGTCATGGCTGGCAGGATACAAAAGAAGATTATACGCATGCCATACCCGCAACAACATCTAAATATTTTCGCTTTGTATATGATAAAGATGGTAGCGAACCAGGATCTGAAGATCTGGATGCTGCTAAATGGAAGCCATCTTTAAAAGTGATGGGGATTTATTTAAGTGATGAACCTGTGATCAATCAATACGAAGCAAAGAATGGAAGTATATGGAGAGTGGCTACAATCACGACCAGCCAACAAGTGAGTGGTAAAGATGCAGTGCCATTGAAAAGCATCATCAATTTAACTGGTAAGTTGGATAGTGAAGGAAACTTAAACTGGAATTCGCCAGCCGGTAACTGGATAATTGTTAGAATAGGTCATACATCAACTGGCCAAACCAATGCGACCGGGGGCGCTGCAAAAGGATTGGAATGCGATAAGTTCAATGCAGCTGCGATAAAACTACAATTCGATAACTGGTTTGGAAAAGCATTTGAAAAAACAGACGCGGTATTAGCAAAAGAAGTTTTGAAAATTTTTCATGTCGATAGCTGGGAATGCGGTAGCCAAAACTGGAGTAAAAATTTTATAGCTGAATTCAAAAGGAGAAGAGGTTATGATCTGCTACCTTATTTATTAGTGACGACAGGTGTGCCGATTGAATCCGCCGCAAAGTCTGAGAAAATTTTACACGATGTAAGAGCAACTATTGCCGAATTGGTAAATGATATATTTTATGTTACACTAAAAAAACTTTCAGCAGCAAAAGGCTGTAAGTTTAGCGCAGAAAGTATTGCACCCACTTTTGTAAGCGATGGATTGCTGCATTATAAAAATGTGGATATACCAATGGGAGAGTTCTGGCTGAATAGTCCAACACATGATAAACCCAATGATATGCTGGATGCAATCAGTGGCGCACATATTTATGGAAAAAATATAATAGCGGCAGAAGCATTTACATCTGTAAGAATGAATTGGGGCGAACACCCCGGGAACTTAAAAACAATTGGTGATCGAAACTTTGCATTAGGAATTAATAAAATGGTGTTGCATGTATTTACCCATAATCCATGGATGGATAAAAAACCGGGAATGACATTGGATGGAGTGGGTTTATATTTTCAACGGGATCAGACTTGGTTCAGGCAAAGCAAAGCATGGATCGACTATCTCACGAGATGCCAGGCGTTATTGCAAATGGGAAGGCCAGTGGTTGATATTGGAGTATTTACAGGTGAAGAAGTTCCAAGGCGTTCCGTTTTACCTGATAGATTAGTAAATACATTGCCTGGAATTTTTGGAAAAGAAATAGTAGAAGCAGAAAAGAAACGATTAGAAAATGTTGGGCAACCGTTACGACAAATACCTGATGGTGTTTCTCATTCGGCAAATATGGCTGACCCAGAAAACTGGATCGATCCATTGAATGGTTATAAATATGATTGTTTCAATCCTGATGTGCTGATGCAGATGAAAGTGGTGAATGGGAGAGTAGTAACGGCGGGTGGGTCTAGTTATGCGGTGCTTGTAATACCAGGTAAGCATCCAATGAATCCGAATGGTGAATTAAATACAGCAGTGCTGAATAAAATAAAACAACTGGCAAATGCCGGGGCAAAAATTATAATAGCGAAAGAATATGTCAAATCGTTTAACACCAATAAGAATATTTTTTCAGTCCCATATCTGGACAGTTCATTTGAAAGGTTAGAAATAGCTAAAGATGTTGAAGTGATAAAAGGGGAAAATACAATTGCGTGGACGCACAGAAAGTCTGCTGATGCCGACATTTATTTTATTTCAAATCAACTAGGTACTGCACAATCGGTAGAGTTATCGTTTCGGGTAAATGGTAAAATGCCTGAGATATGGGACCCTGTCAATAAAACCATAAATGAAACTCTGAGTTTAAAGATCGAAAAGGAAAGAACAATCGTCTATTTGTCGCTGGAAGCAAATCAATCATATTTTATTGTATTCAGAAAAAAAGCAAGAGAGATCAAGCCGGGTGGCTGGACTGTGACTACAAGCTGGGGAACATCTTTTTCAAAAAAATGGGAGGTATTGTTTGATAAAAACCTTGGTGGTCCAATATCACCAATTGTCTTTGATGAGCTGAAGAGTTGGACACTTCGACCGGAACCTTCGCTTAAATATTATTCCGGGACCGCAATTTATCACAACAGTTTTTTTATAGATAAAAATGAAACTCTTACTGTGGCAATGCTTGAGCTAGATTCTATTTGTGATATAGCTACTATAAAAATAAATGGCATTGATTACGGTACATTGTGGACCCCGCCTTATAAATTAGATGTTACAAAAGCCATCAAGACGGGTGAAAATGACATTGAAATTGCTGTTACCAATACCTGGCATAACCGATTGATCGGAGATGCTCTTTCCTCTCAGGATGAAAAAGTAACATGGACAACGGCTCCATTCAGATTAAAAGATAAACCTTTGTTGCCTTCAGGATTAATTGGTAGTGTAAAACTTCTTATCAGATGAAGTGCAGAACCTTTCTAATATTATTTTCTTTTATTACTGTAGTCACTAAAGCGCAGCAACCCAACTATAATATTGTTTGGACGACCCAAAGTAAAAACGCATCCGAATCAATGCCATGTGGTGGAGGTGATATTGGAATGAATGTGTGGGTGGAAAATGGTGAACTGCTGATCTATGTTGCCCGAAGCGGAAGTTTTAATGAAGACAATGCATTGATGAAAGCGGGTAGGATAAGGGTCAAATTTTTTCCCAATCCATTTGATGGAAAAACTTTTAAACAGGAATTGCACTTGCAGGAAGGATATGTAACCGTTGATGGAGAAAATAATGGCGTGAAAGCAACTGTGAGAATTTGGGCTGATGTTTTTAGCCCCGTTGCTCATATTGATATTGATGCCAACAAAAAAATTTCTGTTGAAGCTAGCTATGAAAGCTGGCGTTACCAGGATAGAGTTATTAAAGCAAGAGAAAATTTTGGTAATTCATGGAAATGGGCCGCTCCGAAGAATAATGTTTACAAAAAAGATACCATCGATTTTAATGGTAATGAAGTTTTGTTTTATCACCATAATACGGCGGAGACAATTTTTGATGTTACCGTAACTCAACAAGGGATGGATGCTGTTAAAAATCAGTTGTATGATCCTCTAGAGCATCTTGCTTTTGGAGGTTCATTTGATGGAAAGAACTTTATTGCTGCTGGTACATATAGTGGAGAATATGCCGGTACAGATTACAAAGGATGGAAACTGAAAAGCTTAACTGCATCTAAACAACATTCTTTAAATCTTTATTTACACACTGCACAGGTTGAAAACATTGAAACCTGGAAACACGCATTAGCTTCATTAAAAAAGTCAGCCTCTGAGAATAAAGTAGCCTTTAATAGAACTCAGCAATGGTGGGCAGGATTCTGGAATAGAAGTTTTATCCGGATAGATGAATCAAATATAAATTCAAAGTCATG
>DASYQG010000319.1:0-2184 GCA_036005825.1 Chitinophagaceae bacterium
TTCATCACTTCTTTCGAAGGTTTGAAATGATTGTTATTAAAGGTTGCTTGGCCCTTGTCATATAATTCATTCATGAACTTTACATATCCCAATGGATCTTTTTCCATCACCAGGTAGGAGAGTGCCCCATATGCGCAAAAATTTGTACTGCGTCCGGGGTAAAAACTTTTGGGATTCTCCAGGTTCAACTTAAGATTATCATAAAACAACTTTGGTTTTATGTTCGGCCAGAAACTGTTTTCTTTTGTTTTATCTATTTTATCAAAAAATGCTAACGCTTCTTTTTTAGAAGAATTTATTTCTGCCAGGCATTTTTGTTTTGAAAGGATGGATAACAGGAAAAGAAATATGATGGACTTGTGCAGCAGGTGCAATTTTTTACTTGGTTATACAAATATCAGACCCTTTATTTGATCAAAATACTAAGCGTTGGCAATAATGCAAAAGTAAAACCACGATACTTCGTTAGATGCACTTTAAGAAATCCGATGTAATTTTAGGCTATGCCAGATCAAAGAAAGTATATTATACAAGCTTTTTTGATTTTTGCCATTGTATTTGTCGGAATTTATTTTGTTACTGGATTTATTTCAATTAAAAGTAACCCGGGGTATTGTGGCACTGTGGAGGATAATAAAGTTATAAACCTTGATACAAGCAGGAAATATGTGGATGGCAAAATCTTATTTCAAAGCAAATGTGCGGCCTGTCACACAGCACAGATAGACATTGCAGGCCCGGCATTGGCAGGCGTTACAGAAAGAGGTCCATGGACTGACAGAAAGAATATTTATGATTTTTTAAAAAACCCAATGAAATTTCGAATATCAGATAAATACATGCAGGATTTAAGAAAAAAATATCCATTTGCACACCCGGTATTTTTGATGGAGAATGAAGACGTTGATGCAATTCTAAGATATATGAATCTTTAAAGAAAATAAAAAGAACAGTAAATCAAAAAATTTATCTCACTTCCTGCATCTGCACCAACCTGTAACAATATCCTTGTTTCTGTATCTGCTCATCATGCATTCCTCGATCAAAAAATATTCTAAAACTCGATACGAACCAAAGTAGATGTTTCTCCCTTTTCAAGGTCTGCAATAGAGCCACTGTTCGAACGCCATGGATCACCTACACTACGTGCCCATCTAACAGTTAGCTTCTCTTTCTCTTCGATAATGGGAAAAGATTTTTTTATTGAGATTTGATTTGGAAGTAAGGGAACCTGACCTAATGTAAAGTCGTTGAATGTACTGTCAAATAAAGTAGTTGCGGCTGCATCATTTAAGCTAATTTTTCCTATTAAAAGCCTTATAGTGACGGGAGCATCTTTGTCCCACCACCTCATAGAGAAATCTGTCTTCGTAAAAATTTGATATTCAACTTCTTTTTGTATTGCAACAGGTTCGGCAGGTTGGATGGTCGAATCTTTTGTGCACGCAGATAGAAGCAATCCAAGAGATACGAGAACGGTTAGCGTTAGTCTCATTGTGAGTGTTTGAACAAATGTAATGACAAACCCTTGGACAAAAAAAGTTAAAAGAAAAGTTGTAACAAGAAAATTCTTTTAACTTAAGTTTCCTGAAGTAAAGTTCCTATTTAACCTCCTGCATTTCCACCAATTTCTTATAAAAACCATTTTGCGAAAGCAGCTGATCATGTGTACCACGCTCTACAATTTTTCCTTTTTGTAAAACAATGATCTCATCCGCATGACGGATAGTACTAAGGCGGTGAGCAATGACGATGCTTGTTCTGTTTTGCATCATATTATTAATTGCGTCCTGCACTAATCTTTCACTTTCCGTATCGAGAGACGAGGTGGCTTCATCCAAAATAAGTATTGGTGGATTTTTTATTAATGCTCTTGCAATTGTTAGTCTTTGTCTTTCGCCACCACTAAGCTTGCTGCCGCGATCGCCGATATTGGTTGCATAACCAATATCTTTATTGACAATGAAGTTGTGAGCATTAGCAACCTTAGCAGCCTCCATGATCTCATCTTCAGGTGCATCGGGTTTTCCTAAGCTGATATTGTTTGCGATCGTATCATTGAAAAGAATTGGCTCCTGTGTTACAATACTCATTAAGCTTCTTACAGAATGCAAGGAATAATCTTTAATATTTACTCCATCAATCAGTACTTCACCACCAGTTACATCATGAAATCTTGGAACA
>DASYQG010000320.1:0-3766 GCA_036005825.1 Chitinophagaceae bacterium
GGCCTTTATGATTATTTACAAGGCATCCAGGCTTACCTGGCTCCTCCTATCGCTGTCGTTTTCTTTTTTGGAGTTCTAATGAAACGATTAAACGGTCCTGGGGCACTCGCTACTTTGCTTGTTGGGTTTCTAATGGGGTTATTTCGATTAGTTGTAGATACACCAGTAAAATTGATGGGAACCACTTACGCCGAAGGTTCTTTTCTTTGGATAGTAAATAATATTTTCTTTCAATATTATAGTCTTTTAATAACTATTGTTTGCATAATCGTATTTATAGGGGTGAGTTACGCAACTCCGAAACCGGATTACGCAAAAATCAGCGGACTTACTTTTTCTACAATGTCAGAACAAGATAAAATGGAGTCCCGCGCAACATGGAATATGAGAGATGTATTGCTTTCGATTTTACTTGTTGCAGCGATCATAGCAGTCTATTTATATTTCACTGGTTAATATCTTTGTTGAAATATATTTTTTATCATGTTAATGCATCAGACAATGCGATGGTTCGGGCCGAATGACCCGGTAAGTTTAGCTGATATAAGACAAGCAGGTTGCGAAGGTGTTGTTACAGCGCTTCATCATATTCCCGTTGGCGAGGTTTGGACAATTGAAGAGATCAATAAAAGAAGATCAGCAATTGAAGAAGCCGGCATGACGTGGACAGTTATTGAAAGCTTACCAGTAAGCGAAGACATCAAAAAACAATCAGGAAATTTTAAACAACATATTGAAAATTACAAACAGAGTCTTCGAAATGTTGCGCAATGTGGTTTGAAAGTGGTTACTTATAATTTCATGCCGATATTGGATTGGATGAGAACCGATATTTCCTACACAATGCCTGATGGAAGCAAAGCTCTTTATTTTGAAAGAGCTGCATTTGTTGCCTTCGATATCTTTCTATTAAAAAGACCTGGTGCTGAAAAAGATTATTCTGTTGCAGAAATAAAAAAAGCAGAGCTGAGATTGAAGTCAATGACAGACGAAGAAGAAGAAACTCTTTTTCGCAATGCACTACTTGGTTTACCCGGAAGCGAAGAACAATTTACTGAAGAACAAATTTTAGCCGCACTAAAAACCTACGAGCATATTGACGCTAAGAAATTAAAAGAACATCTTTTTTATTTTTTGAAACAAATTGTTCCAGTTGCTGAAGAATGTGGTTTAAAAATGGCCATTCATCCGGATGATCCTCCATATCCTGTTTTAGGTTTGCCGAGAATTGTAAGTACAGAACAAGATGCTGCGGATCTTTTAAATGCAGCCCCATCATCAGCAAATGGTTTGTGTTTTTGTACTGGCTCGTTTGGTGCAAGACCTGATAATGATCTTCCTAAAATGCTAAAACGATTCGGTGATCATGTTCATTTTCTTCATTTAAGAAATACAAAAAGAGATGAGGAAGGAAACTTTTATGAAGCGGATCATCTTGCCGGTGATACCAATATGTATAATATCGTAAAAGAAGTGTTGCTGATACAAAAAAGAAGAAATATTTCTATTCCAATGCGTCCTGATCACGGACACCAAATGCTTGATGATCTTAAAAAGAAAACCTATCCAGGTTATTCTGCAATTGGAAGGTTAAGAGGTCTTGCTGAATTAAGAGGACTTGAATATGGCATTCATCAAGCTTTAGCGGGCAAACTCTAAATCCACATCTTCTTTTGCGAAGGCTTTGATCATACATGCGTGAAAAAATCCGGATAACCGGCCACTAATTTGTAATGATTTTTTGTGATCGGAAATCCATAATTACTTAACTTCCGCATTCCAAAACTAATAACTGCTTATGAGAAAACTCTACCCCGTTTTCATTACCCTCTTATTATTTATTTCAGCCGGAACGTTTTATTTCTTTTACCCAAAAGAAAATTACTCTCATCGCGATTCTTTTATCGTTGCTAAAAGTGAAAAAGAAAATGAAGAGGAGGAGAATGATGAATATGATGGTCCCGAACAAGCCGCAACATTGGAATTTGAAAAAACAAAGGATCCGGCACTCGGATATGTTCCTTACAACCGTCTTCTAGACGCAATGAAATATACCGAGCAGCTAAAGCAAAATGCTTTGGGCAGATTGACACGAACAACGACAGTTGTCAACTGGCAGGAGCGTGGACCGATCTTTGACTCAGTGGGTCCGAGCGGAAACAACCGTGCAGGAAACAGTTATACTTCGGGCAGGATGGCGGCGGTGCTGGTTGATACCTTAAATGATCCTACAGGTAATACAGTTTTTGTTGGAGGAATTGCCGGTGGAATATGGAAGTGTACAAATTTTCTCTCGACAATTCCAAACTGGCAATCAATCAATGATTTCTTCAGCAATCTCGCAGTTTCATATATCTGTCAGGATCCGAGCAATCCTTCCGTCATGTATTTCTCAACAGGCGAAGCAACAAGCAATGCTGATGCTGTATTAGGTGCCGGTGTATGGAAATCAACTAATGCAGGTACGACTTGGACACAACTTCCTTCTACTACGAATTATATTCGTTGTTGGAAAATCCTTTGTGATGCCACGGGATATGTTTATCTCGCTACAAGAACTACTTTAACTCCTGCCTTGAATACTTCTGGCTTGTTACGTTCAACAAACGGCGGGACAAGCTGGACGAATATCACTCCAACTTTAGTTGGGACGGCGACGGCAACCGCAACGTGTACTGACATTGAACTGAGCAGCACGGGAAAATTATATGCAAGTTTCGGTTATTCAACTGGCGCAGCAACATCAGTTAGAGCGTATGTGACCACATCACCAGCTACAGTGACACAATCAGCAGGTTGGACTCTAGGTACCGGAATTCGCGTCAGCAACCTTGGTGCAACTAGACTGGAACTGGCTTGTCTTGCCGATACTGTTTATGGTATCACAGCAACGGCAAACCCGGTTTCACCTTCAACCGTGCCCGTCAATATTGCTGACAGTTGTTATAAATCAGTCGACGGAGGCATTACCTGGGTGAAAACAAATACTGTGATAATGCCCACGGGCATTGGCAATGGTCAGTCATGGTATGATCTCACCTTATCGGTAAATCCGTCAAACTCACACGAACTTATGGCCGGCGGATTGGATGCCTATCGTTCAACAAATGATGGAGCTACATGGGTCAGAACAACATTTTGGGTGACGACTGCTCCTTACGTTCATGCTGATCACCATTTTCAAATGTGGTGGAATTCAGGCGGACAAAACAAGATGATCATTGGCAATGATGGCGGAATTTTTTATTCAACAAATGGAGGAACAAGTTGGGTTGATAAGAATCGGAACCTCGGATTGAAACAATTCTACGCCGGATACATTCACCCCGGATTCGGCTCTCCTTATTTATTGGCCGGTGCGCAGGATAATGGGGTACATGCGATCCGTACACCGGGTAAAACTTATTCACATGAAGTGTATGGTGGTGATGGATGTTTTGTACACATAAATCAGCAGGATCCCAATATACAATATGGAAGCTATGTTTACAATGTTTACAGGCGCAGTATCAATGGTGGAGCAACGTGGTCATCAGTAACACACGCTGCTGATACCGGAATGTTTGTAAATCCATTTGACTACGACGATTTTACTAATACCATGTATAGTTCTTATGCAACAGACAGAATTTTACGCTGGCCTAACGCCAATACATCCAATACTAACAATAAACTAACGATGTCTGGGGTGGGGAATGCCTCATGCTTCAAAGTTTCGCCTCACGGAACCAACCGACTTTTTTTTGGAACAACGGGAGGAAAACTA
>DASYQG010000321.1:0-2974 GCA_036005825.1 Chitinophagaceae bacterium
CCGGAAAAAAACCAGGAACTTACTGCTAAGCTTGCAAAGTTTCATGCTGCGTTTCTGGATCGCATAGGTTCTCTTTATTTTACTAAAGAGAATTATGATGATTTTTATTATGGTAAAGGCTCAACCTATCCTGACGTGCAAGGTTGCATAGGAATTTTATTTGAACAGGCAAGTTCAAGAGGTCATTTACAACAAACATCAAATGGGTTATTAAGTTTTCCTTTTACAATAAGAAATCAGTTCGTAACTGCACTGTCAACTTTAGAAGGCGCAAAAGCATTGCGCAAAGATTTTTTAGAATATCAAAGAGATTTTTTTAAGCATGCAGCTGATCGTGCCGCGGCATTCGCCACTAAAGCTTATGTATTTGGAGATAAAAATGATAAAGCAAAAACTTTTGAGTTTGCTACAATGCTGAAGCGTCACCAGATCGAGATCAACGAATTGCCTGATGGATGGAATGATAAAGATTTTGAAAAAGGATCTGCGTTCCTGGTTTCATTAAATCAAGCGCAACATAGTTTAATAAGAGGAATCTTTGATAAGACATTAGACTATAAGGACAGTTTATTTTATGACATCACAGCATGGACAATGCCTCTTGCTTTTGGTTTGCCTTATAAAGAATTAACAACTGCGCCAAACCTTGGAGCAAAAGTTGAATCATTGAATTTTCCAAAAGGTGAAGTAGTTGGCGGCAGATCAAATTATGCGTACCTGCTTGAATGGGATGAATTATATGCGCCTGCCGCAGTGAACGAAATGCTGAATGCAGGTCTTGTTGTAAAGGTGGCAACTAATACTTTCGAAATGCAGGCAGCCGGAACAAATAAAAAATTTGACTACGGAACAATTCTTATTCCTATGAATCAACAAAAGGATAATCCTGAAACCATAGCAGGTAAAGTAAGCGCAGTGGCAGAAAAGTATCGTTTAAAAATTTATGCGGTAACAACTGGTAATGTAAATTCAGGCAGCGATCTTGGTAGCAGTAAATTTATTGTTATTACTAAGCCATCGGTTGCAATGATCGTTGGTCCCGGGGTAAACGCAACTGATGCCGGTGAAGTATGGCATTTGCTCGATCAGCGAATGAATATTCCAGCCACTCATCTTGAGTCCTCAGTTTTTAACCGTGTTGACCTGAATAAATACAATACGATCATTATGGTTGGTGGTAGCTATCCTGATCTGAATAAGGACAAGTTAAAAACATGGGTACAAGCCGGTGGTGTATTAGTATTAACAGAAGAAGCGGTAAGTTGGGCTGCACAAAATGCGATTAGTGAAGTAAAATTCAAAAAATTGAAATCACCAGTTGACAGTACTCAAAAGCTTTCATACACGGAAAGAGAACAAATTGATGGCGCACAGCAAGTATTCGGTGCCATCTTTGGTGCCGATGCTGATCTTACTCATCCACTTGCTTATGGTTATAATCAAAAAACAATAAGCTTGTTTAAAGCAAATAAAGTTTTTATGGAGAAAAGTAAGAACCCTTATGCTACTCCTTTTTATTATGGCAGTAAACCATTACAAAGCGGATGGGTAAGCAGGGAAAATTTAGACGCAATAAAAAACTCCGCTGCGGTTATTGTAAATACTGTTGGTAATGGAAGAGTGATAAACATTGCAGACAATCCAAACTTCCGTGCATTTTGGCTCGGTGGCAGCAAACTTTTTATGAATGCCATTTTCTTTGGAAGAATAATTGATGCGGCGAGTGGAAGGACTGAATAATATATTGAGTTTTTATTTTTCACAAGTCTTCTAAAGAACAAATGAATATTCAAAGAATTTCTTGCGGTATACTGATCTCCTTTTTTTTAATACTAAAGTTTTCTGCTTGCACATCAAACAATGAAACAGGAGATAAAAAGGTCATAACTAAAGCTTCTCCCTTATGGTTGGGGTCACGGATCAGAAACGAATATCGAAACCCCGGGAAATTAGATATAATTCATGTCAGCAATGACTCGATCCAATTTGAATTACATGCATCAAGTGGTGGACATGAAAGTGGTTTAGAAGGAATAGCAATTGCTACGGACACGGCAATTGCTATATTTTCATCAAAGGAAAAAATTGATTCATGCAAGATCGAGTTTAGGCTTGTCGGGGATACAATTATTATCAAACAATTAGGGAATAAATGTTTGGTGGCGACAAGAGTAATGTATGATGGCAAATATAAGAATGGGGATAATTTGGTTTTTGAAGACGGAGATGAGCAAAGTAAAACATTGTTAGATCTTGAAATTTTCACAAAAAAAAATCAAGATTCAATTTTCAGATCGCTAGTGGGGGTAGTTATTCCTTATTTGTCAACTCAACACAATTGACATCTGAAGATGATGACCTGGATAGCTTGAATACAGTGGTTAAATCATCGGGAATAAGAGGACTTTTTACTCTCATGGAAAATATAATAATGATCGATTCGGTAAATAATATTTGGGCAGCTGTAATAAATGATAAACAAAAAGTGCTTTATTTCACAAACAGTAAAGTATATAAGAACAGGCTACCGAAAACGATAGATAATTGGCGACGGAATTTTATGGAATATCCGGTCATCTTTAATCAATAGGCTGAATAGAATTATAGAAAGTTGAACGGAGCGTCACACAAAAGCCTAATAGTTATCCCCAAGCCGGTCACATAAAAAATTACCACGAAGATGGTATTGACTTCAGTACCCAAATAACCTTAAATTGCACTCGTTAATAATTTTTAAGTACGATCTAAATTTGAGCACTATGATTAAGTTACAGATTATCGGAAACCTCGGCAAAGATTGCGTGGTTAACACAGTTAATGGTAAAAATGTAATCAACTTTACCGTTGCACACACTGAAAAGTATCGTGATTCACAAGGCAACAACCAGGAAAAAACTACCTGGGTTGATTGTGCCTATTGGACCGACAAAACAGCTATCTCACCTTATCTTACAAAAGGAAAACAGGTGTATGT
>DASYQG010000322.1:0-3703 GCA_036005825.1 Chitinophagaceae bacterium
CCATAAAATCGTCAGGCATCAAACCCTATTAGCAAGGGCTGTTTCTTTCCTGTTTCGCCATTCCATAAAAATTCCTGTGGCAAATACAACCAATAATACAATTGAAAAAATAGAAGTGATACTTTTCCCTTTATAATAACCTTGTGGCTTGAATTCAAACTTGATATCATGTTTTCCTGCGGGTATCGCAAGTCCCCGCAAAACATAATTCACTTTTACGATCGGCGATTCTTTTCCATCAATATATGCTTTCCAACCACTTTTATAATATACTTCGCTAAACACTGCAAACTGGTTACTTGCCGCATTAAAAGTATAAGTGACTACATCATTGTCATTTTTTACTAATGATATTTTAGCAGTGCTATCAGCAACTGGTGAAAATGGAATAGATGATTTAAATATCTCCTGGACAACAGCGGTGTCCGCGGGATTAAAATTGCCTAATGAATTCATTTCTGCATTTGCATCTTTTACGTATTGAATGTTTTTTACCAACCAGCAATTGCCTAATGCGCTGTCATTTTTTTGATAAGCTTCAGTTTGGCCACTTCCATTTTTTTGAATCAAATATTTTGTATTGAGCATGTTAAGCACTGGCATATTGAGCTGTTGACTTGATAATTTATTTTCAATCAATTCCTGGTATATGGCAATCTTAGCGGGATGATAACCTCCAACTGAGTTGTAATAATATGATGTGATATTTTCCTGGAATTGATCACCCGAGACATTGTAAACACGGAAGAAAGATTTATCAGCCAATATTTCATCATCTGATTTTGTCTTTACAAATGAGCCTTCATTTTCCTGTTTATCTCTATAGTTGTCATAGTTGAGATATTTGACAGCTATTGTAAGACTGTCTATCATAACAAAAACCAGTAATCCAACCCCTAACACCAAATTGCTGATCGTTTTTCTTAATGCCAGGAAAACCAACAGCAATGCAATAAAGCCGAAACCAAGTGACCTCATTATATCACCCATCATTAATGATTTGCGATCTTCTTTTAATCCTTCAAAGAAACTGCTGTAGACCTGCAATGCTTGCTGTGCTTGAGCTCCTCCGCTTTTTATTCGTTTCATGAGTTCATTATCCGTCCCACTCATGAAATCGGACATAAAGTATATAATGAATAATAATGCAAATGTTATAGCTACGGCGATAAGTCCTTTTTTGAACGCAGGTAAAAGTGTTTTTTTTTCTTCCGTATCAGCGATCTTACTTAGACCCAAAACCGCAAGCAGGGGTAAAAGCATTTGTGAAACAACCAGTATCATTGATGGAGCCCTGAACTTGTTATATAAAGGCAAAGCTTTGTAAAGGAATCCATTCAAGACATCAAAATAACTTCCCCATGACATCATGATGGTTATTCCAATAGCAGTTAATATCCACCACTTATGTTTTCCGTCAAGTACAAACATGGCGAGTATTGCAAGCACACAAATAATAGCGCCAACATAAGCAGGACCAGAAACCATTTCATTAGGCTTCGCCATCCCACCCCAATAAAAATTTAACGATCGGGAAACTGCCTGCTGAGCGTCATTAGGAAGACTTCTTAAGCTTTCCAGAGCTTTTGAATCCTCCTCTTTTATTTCCATATGATCGCTGCTGCCGCCATACATACGAGGCACCATCATGATAAATGGCTCTGTGATCTCCACACTATAACTTAATGCATAATCTTTCGTCAGGCCATCTGAAGCATTTTCATTTTTAACAGTTGAATCAATTATTGACCTGGCGCCTCCACGAATAGTTTCTTTCTGGTATTCATAAGTGGAAAAAATACTTACTGCATTTGTAAGCAACCCTGTTAATCCTGCAATGACCGTAAATGCAGCTGCCAGTCCAAAATGCCGCCATTCCTTATTTTTTATCCAGCGCACCACATAAAAAATCGTCATGATCGCAATTGTGAGAAAAAGATAATAATCTATCTGTGGATGATTTTGTATGACCAATACGGAAGTGAATAAAGCTGTAAGGCCTGCACCCAGCCAATATTTTTTTTCATAAATTAAAATTATAGAAGCAAGCAAGGCAGGCATATAAGCGATCGATAACATCTTGGTGTCATGTCCTACTGCAATGATGATCGGGTCATAGGTGGCATAAGCAAATGCCAATGCACCAAGAATTCCGAAAATCGTTCTTACCCGAAGAGTGACGCATAAAAAATAAAAACATATACAGGCAAGAAAAAAGAAATTCATCGGCTTGGGTAAACCAACTGAAAGTATCTGGTGAGCTATCCAGGGAACCTTGTTAGGATTGTTATACCCAATTTGAAAAGTCGGCATCCCGCTGAACATACTGTTTGTCCAAAGAGGGTAAGCTCCATTATGTGTCTTAGCATATTCAACTGATTGCTGAATAGAACCTTTCCAATGGGTGATATCATGTTGAGCAACGACTTTTCCTTCCAGCACTGGTTTGCAATAAATAAATGCAACAACAAGAAATATCAACACGGCTACTCCATGCGGGATCAGTTTCTTAAACCATGAACTCTTCATATATAAAAGGGGGTTGTTATGGCTGACAAAATAATGCTATTTTACACGAAAAATCCCGGATGCGCTGGCTTTTATTTTTGTCAAAACTGGCTTTCATTTGCAATCTTCTTTTTATTCCCGCTTTCATTTTACAAATAAAAAACTTCATTAGCGACATTGATCTTTCATCCTATATCATTATCATCGGTTTTGTGTTTGCGATATTGTTTAATCCCATAACCAATCTTTGTTACCTGATTCTATTTTTTATCAATAAGAAAAGACTTGCAATTGTACCCATATGGCTTATTGTTATTAATGTTTTATTTTTATTTTTCCAGGTAATTTTTCTTTTACTGATGAATATTCATAATTACGAAACATGATACATAATATTCTCAAGGATAAACCAACAAAGCTTTTTCTTGGCATCATCGCATTCTTTTGTTGTAATGCACTTATAGCAGAAACGATCGGAACAAAACTCTTCTCACTTGAAAAACTTTTTGGTTTTACTCCAACACCTTTTACTCTTTTTGGAGAATCAGTTACTGTAACGTTGACCTGTGGTGTATTGCTTTGGCCTCTCGAGTTTGTAATGACCGATATTGTAAATGAATATTATGGACCAAAAGCGGTACGTCGAATTTCTTTTACAGCCATTGCTCTTATCTCTTATGCTTTCCTGATGTTTTACGTCGCTATACATGTACCTGCTGCAGACTTTTGGATCACAAGCGGCGCAGAAAAAAATCATATACCAAACATGCAGGATGCTTTTAATGGAATATTCGGACAAGGTATGAGAATAATTGTTGGTAGTCTCGTTGCATTTCTTGTAAGCCAGTTAGTCGATTCATATGTCTTCCATAAAATAAAAAGAGCAACAGGAGAAAAAAGAATTTGGCTTAGGGCAACTGGTTCTACATTAGTATCTCAGCTAATAGATAGCTATATAGTTTTATTTATTGCATTCGGTGGAGTTTTTTCATGGCAGCAAATACTCGCCATCGGAGTCGTGAACTATTTATATAAGGCAAGTATGGCAATTATCCTTACACCTGTTATCATTATTGCTGAAAAAAGAATTGAAAAGTATGTAGGCCATGATACTGCTAAGAAAATGAAAAGGGCAGCAATGGGGCAGGAGCAGGATGCATTTCCAAATATTCCAACGGCAGGATGAAATAGATGA
>DASYQG010000323.1:0-6837 GCA_036005825.1 Chitinophagaceae bacterium
AGTACTTGATACATGCAAGCATATTGAAAAAGAAGGCGGAGAAGTTACTTACTTAAAAGTAAATCCAGATGGCCTGATCGATATGAAAGAATTGGAAGCAGCTATCAAGCCAACTACCATTCTTATTGCCATTATGTATGCGAATAATGAGATCGGAACAGTAATGCCCATGAAAGAGATCAGCGCATTGGCAAAAAAGAAAGGGATACTTGTTTTCTCTGATGCAACGCAGGCAGTTGGAAAAATTCCTGTTGATGTAAATAAAGATGGAATTGACCTGATGGCTTTCACTGCACATAAGATGTATGGACCAAAAGGTGTTGGTGCATTATATGTACGCAGAAAAAATCCAAGAGTAAAAGTAACAGCACAGATGGATGGCGGCGGTCACGAACGTGGAATGCGCAGCGGTACTTTGAATGTTCCTGGTATAGTTGGCTTCGGTAAGGCATGCGAAATATGCATGAATGAAATGGAAGAAGAAACAAAGAGATTGAGTGCATTAAGAGATAAACTGGAAACAGCTTTGATGCAGATCGAAGAAGCTTATATAAATGGAAGCAAACAACATCGTTTACCACATGTTACTAATATCTCTTTTAAGTATGTGGAAGGGGAAGGTTTGCTGATGGGTTTTAACAAAGACATTGCTGTATCCTCTGGTTCGGCTTGTACCTCTGCATCGCTTGAACCATCTTATGTGCTAAAAGCACTTGGTCTTGGTGATGATCTGGCACATAGTTCGCTTCGTTTTGGATTAGGAAGATTTACAACAGAAGATCAAATTGATTATACAATTGAGGCAGTAACAAAAACGGTTAATAAGTTAAGAGAAATGAGTCCACTTTGGGAAATGTATAAGGAAGGAATTGATATGAATACGATTGAATGGGCTCATCATTAATTTTTTCAAACGAAACAAATAAAATTTAAAAATATGGCTTACTCAGATAAAGTGCTTGGTCACTACCAGAACCCAAAAAATGTGGGAACGCTGGACAAAAGCAAACAAAACGTAGGTACAGGTCTTGTTGGTGCACCTGAGTGTGGCGACGTAATGCGTTTGCAAATTGAAGTAGATGATAACGGCCTGATAAAAGATGCAAAGTTCAAAACCTTTGGTTGCGGTTCTGCTATCGCTTCCTCATCTTTAGCCACTGAATGGTTGAAAGGAAAAACTGTAGAGGAAGCAATAAAGATCGATAACATGGAAATAGTGGAAGAGCTACATCTCCCTCCGGTAAAAATACATTGCTCAGTATTGGCCGAAGACGCTATTAAAGCTGCAGTGAATGATTACCGTAAAAAGAACGGGCTCCCTGAGTTTAAGTTTGAAGAAAGTGTTGTTCATTAAAAAAGTAAAATTTTAAAAGTAAAAAGCCAACTCTCTTTTTTGAGTTTTGACTTTTTACTTTTTAGTTAAGTATATGAGTGTAGCATTAGAAAATACGATTTATATAAGTGATAAGGCAAAGGCAAAAGTTGTTCAACTGATGACTGATGCCGGTATTGTCAATGACCCATCTTACTTTTTAAGAGTAGGTGTGGTTGGAGGTGGTTGCTCGGGTCTTAGTTATAAGCTTGACTTTGATAACGAAGCAAAGCCAATGGACCAGGTGTTTGAAGATAATGGTGTGAAAGTAGTAACGGATCTTAAAAGTTTCCTTTACCTCGTTAATACTACGCTTGATTTTTCTGACGGCTTAAATGGAAAAGGTTTTTATTTCAGCAATCCCAACGCAAGTCGTACTTGTGGCTGCGGTGAGAGCTTTGCAGTATAATTGAAATGATATTTGTAAAAAAACCTCCGAAATTATTCGGAGGTTTTTTTATTTGTTTAATGACTATACTTTAAGATATTTTTTTAGGCGGAGGTGGAGGTGGTGGAATTAGAGAAACGCCATACTTTTCAGTAAAGCTTTTATCCTCTTCCTTTTTACTCATATCATATTTTTCATTTGATCCATCTTTCTTTTTAAGCGTAATAATGTTTCCCTTTCTTGATATTTCTGCAACCGAAGGATTTCGGTTATAAAAATCATCAGCCAGTTTGCCTTTTATGGTAATAACTGGTGGTTCTTTGACTTGAACTTTCTCATCTATGATAACCTTAGGTGGTGGCGGAGGTGGGGTTTTAACCTGCACTTCCTCATCTTTTACAATTTTAGGCGGTGTAAATTTCACCATTTCATCTTTAGGTTTTGGCGGAGGTGGGGGAGGCTCTTTTTTTTCCGACTGTGCATTTGCAGAAACGATAACAAGCATCAATGAAGCGGCTAGACTAAATATTTTTTTCATAAAGCAATTTCTAGCTTAGATGCGAAGCTTAAAATTTTCCATATTTAGTCCAGAAAAAACTAATCATTCTTTGATTCTGATTAGTTTACCTTATTTTGCACAATCTATCCAAGCCTATGTGGTCCGTTTGTAAAAAAGAACTACGTCAATTTTTCAGCAGTCTTACAGGTTATATCGCCATTATCGTTTTCCTTTTGGTAAACGGTGTAATGCTTTTTGTTTTTGAAAATAATATTCTCGATTTTGGCTATGCTACTCTCGATCGGTTCTTTCAATTAGCGCCGTGGATATTATTGTTACTCATCCCTGCCATCACCATGCGCAGCTTTGCAGAAGAATTTAAAACCGGCACATTTGAAATTCTACAAACAAGACCACTGAGTCGCTGGCAAATTGTTTTTGGTAAATATTTCGGGAGCCTCATCGTAGTTATCATAGCCTTACTGCCAACCATTATTTATTATTTCTCTGTTCAACAACTTTCTTCAGGAGAAGGAATTGATACTGGCGCTACGATCGGCTCTTATATCGGGCTTGTATTTCTTGCTGCCGTGTTTACTGCCATTGGTATTTGCTCCAGTAGTTTTACAAACAATGCGGTGATTGCTTTTATTATAAGTCTTGTTGCCTGTGCACTTTTTTATTATGGCTTTAGTGCAATCAGTCTTATGCCGGCGCTTAGTGGCGGCGCCGATTATTATCTTGAAATGATCGGGATAGATTTTCATTATCGGAGCATCAGTCGTGGAGTGATAGATACAAGAGATATGATCTATTTTTTAAGTGTGATCTTTTTATTTCTTGCAATTGCAAACAGAAACCTATTGAAAAGATAACTATCAATGAAAAGCATTAATAAAATATGGTCTTTTAAACTGTGGTGGTTATTTCTTTTGATATTGGTTGTTGCTATTAATTTTTTAGCTTCTAGTTTTCATGCTCGCCTTGATCTTACAAAAGAAAAGAGATACACGCTTAGCAAAGCAACAAAACAATTGCTGAAGAATTTGAATGAACCGGTGATGATCGATGTGTTCTTAAAAGGTGATTTCCCATCCGGGTTTAAAAAACTATCTCTTTCTACATCTGAGTTATTGAAAGAATTTAAAGAGAATGGTAAACGGAATATCATTTATAATTTTTATGAACCGGATGAAATGATCTCAGCTGACAGAAAATATGCTGATACATTGGTGTCAATGGGGGCGGCGCCGATAAACCTGACAGTTCAATTAAAAGCAGGTGAGCAGCAACAATATGTTTTTCCTGTAGCATGGATCAGGTATAAAGACAGAAGCACGTTAGTTAATCTGTATACTGGTGGAAAAAGAGTAATTACTCCCGAGGAATTAAATAGCGCAGAGGCATTGATGGAATACCAATTTGTAAATGCAATTAATAAAATAACTCAGGAAATTCCTGCAATGGTTGGTTATGCACTTGGTAATGGGGAACCTGTTGCGGCCGAAGTACAAGATCTAATAGAAGGTGTACTTAGACCTAACTATGATTTGCGTACACTGAATCTGGCAATGCAGCCGATCATTCCTGACACATTCAAAGTATTGATGATCGTAAAGCCAACAACAACTTTTATTGAAGATGAAAAATTCAAACTTGATCAATACGTAATGCGGGGTGGAAAAATAATCTGGATGATAGATGACCTAGCTGCGGAAATGGATAGTTTAAAATTAAATGCAAGAACAGTAGCTTTCGAACGTAATCTTAACCTCACTGACCAGCTTTTTCGTTATGGTGCAAGAATTAACCCTGATCTTGTTATGGATCTTCAATGTGACTTCCTGCCCTTTATTGCAGGTGGTACTCCCGAAAATCCACAATATGAATTTTTGAAATGGAATTATTTCCCCTTGTTTGAATCAAAGAATAACCACCCAATCAATAAAAACCTTCGGTTAGTTTCATCAAGATTTATAAATTCGATTGATACCGTAAAAGCAGAAGGAATTAAAAAAACATTTTTACTTCAATCTTCTGCTAATTCAAGAAAGATCGGTACGCCGGCTATCATCAGTCTTGACGAAAACAGGAATGCACCCGAAGACGAAAAATTTAAAACAAATGGTATTCCAGTTGCTGTTTTGCTGGAAGGAAAATTCAGATCGTTGTACGAAGGAAGAGTTTCAAAAGATAAAGCCGATACATTAAATGCAAAAGGAACTCCATTCATCGGTAAAAACAATAATGACAATAAAATGATCATTATTGCTGACGGCGACATGGCGTTAAATGATTTTTCTCCACAGCAACAGCAGATCCTGCCAATGGGTTTAAATAAATACACCGTTGGTACAAACTATGAATATCAATTTGCCAATCGTGATTTTATTCTTAATTGTCTTGAATACATGGTTAACGATGTTGGTATTATGGAAACAAGGAACAAGGATTTTGTACTTCGGGTGCTTGATACCAAAAAAATAAGCGAGCAAAAATTGATCTGGCAGATCATCAATATTGTTGTTCCTCTTTTGCTCGTTATACTATTGGGAGTTATTTACCAAATGGTAAGAAAAATGAAATACTCCCGGTGATAATTCTCCATCGCCTATTCAATTATCTTTGCCATTCTTAAAAAGGCATAATGACATCCGAGCAGGCTACTTATTTAGTATTTGGAATTATTCTGGTTCTGGCACTCATCTTCGACCTTGGGTTAATTAGTAAAAAGAATAAAACAGTCACGATAAGGCAGGCATTGCAGCAAACTTTCTTTTGGGTGACCCTGGCGCTTGCATTTTTTATATTTATCTGGGTTAAGAGGGGGCAGCAAACAGCATTAGAATATATCAGCGGTTACCTGATGGAATGGAGCTTAAGCATTGATAATATTTTCGTTTTCATTATTATTTTTTCTTCATTTAAAGTGAAGGAAAAATATTATGGAAGAGTATTACTGATCGGAATTTTGATGGCCGTAATTTTCAGAGTAATATTCATTACTGCCGGAGTAGCTCTCGTCAACAAATTTGAATGGTTATTGTTGCTTTTTGGCGCCTTTCTTATTTATACAGGCTATAGAATGTTTACGGCCAGTGATGAAGAGGAATTTGATCCGCATGATACCAGGATATACAAGATTATAAGAAAATTCCTGCCACTGATCCCCGGCGATCATCACGGAAAATATATTGTTCGAGATGAAACAGGCAAACGCCGTTATACCATACTTTTTGTAGTAGTAATTATGCTGGCAGTTATAGACCTGGTGTTTGCCTTGGATTCCATTCCCGCCATTATGGGGCTGGTAGATAATTCGCCTGCTCACAGGGCGGATGCACAACTTGTAATTTATACCTCCAATATTTTTGCCGTACTGGGTTTGCGTTCCTTGTTCTTTCTCTTGCGTAGCGCGGTTAGTAAATTCGATTATTTACAACAGGGAATCGCAATTGTTCTTGTATTTATTGGATTAAAGATGTTTGCCGCTCACTGGATAGATCAATGGATAGATAAAACAACGCAGGTATTTATTTCCCTTGGCATAATTATGGTTAGTCTTTCGGGTTCGATCGCTTATTCTATTTTTATGCAAAAAAAGGGGATTCCACCGGAAAAAAAGAACAGACACAAATCTCAGCATTAATTTTTAGTGAGTTACTTTATCAGTCATATTGCAAAAACACTTGATGCTAAAGCAAAGATTGTCACTGACAATTCAATTGACTATATTTTTTTTGATAGCCGCAAGATTTTCTCTCCCAGTACTTCTTTATTTATTGCGTTAAAGGGTCCGCGAAGGAACGGGCACAATTTTATCTCCGAGCTTTATAAAAAAGGGGTAAGGAATTTTATTATTTGCGAAGAAATAAAACGGGAAGATTTTCCCGAAGCAAATATTTTATGTGTTAAAGATAGTTTAAGCGCATTGCAACAACTAGCTGCTTTTCACCGTAAGCAATTCGATATCCCGGTGATTGGGATAACAGGCAGCAATGGAAAAACAATTGTCAAGGAATGGCTTTATCAATTACTGCACGAGAATTTCAATATAGTTCGAAGCCCCAAAAGTTATAACTCACAAATTGGCGTACCATTCAGCGTTTGGGAAATCAATAAGCAACATACACTGGGAATTTTTGAAGCAGGAATTTCTCAACCAGGGGAAATGGAAAGGTTGAATGAAATTATACAACCCACTATTGGAATTCTTACAAATATTGGCGAAGCACATAGTGAAGGTTTTGAAAGCATGGATCAGAAAGTAGAGGAAAAGATAAAGCTGTTTGCAGGCGCCGAACTTGTCATTTATTGCAGTGATGAATGGCTGGCAGATAAAGCCATTGTTTTAAGATATGAATCTGTAGTCCATAAAACAGGAAAGCATCCGTTTAAGATTTTTTCGTGGGGTAAAATACAGAAGGCAGATCTTCAGATATTAGAAATAAATAAAGAGTCGGCGGAAACCGAGATAATTGCCGTTTATAAAAATGCTGAAACAGCCATTCGAATTCCATTTACTGACGATGCATCTATACAAAATGCGATCACTTGCTGGTGTGTGATGCTTCATTT
>DASYQG010000324.1:0-11584 GCA_036005825.1 Chitinophagaceae bacterium
ATATCACCCTTTTTCTTTTTTGATTCCAATCTTTTTTCTTTAGCGGTTTTACTTATTTTGGTTGGTTTGCGCTTCTTCTTTTTCTCTAAAGCCTTTACCACCAGCTCATTTATTTTACGGATCACTTCATCTTTATTCTCAAGCTGCGTACGGTAGGTTTGTGATTTTACAAACATTACTCCTTCATTATTGATGCGATTGGATAGTTTTTCAGTGATCGCTAATTTTTGTTCTTCAGTAAGAATTTGTGATGCATTGATATCGAAATAACCAATAACAGCAGTTTCTACTTTATTAACGTTTTGGCCGCCTTTCCCGCCGCTGCGGGTGGTTTGAAATGTTATTTCATTAGAAAGACCAGGTATGTTTAGTTTGTCGTTTATTGTTTTTGGTTTTTCGTTAAGTAAATGTATCAAATTTAAGAACCATAAAAGACAAACTATAAACCTGCCTGCGGTAGGCAGGCCATAAACTTTTATCTTGCAAATATGAGAGCGGTTATTCAAAGAGTAAGCAAAGCCAGTGTTACAATTGACAATAAAATTTATTCTGAAATAAATAATGGTTTACTTGTGTTATTAGGAATAGAGGATGCAGATACTGCCGAAGACATTGAATGGCTTTCAGGTAAAATAATTAACCTTAGAATTTTTAATGATGACAATGGAGTAATGAATGTTTCAGTAAAAGATATTAACGGAGATATCCTTGTTGTGAGCCAGTTCACACTGCATGCTTCTACAAAAAAAGGGAACAGGCCTTCTTATATAAAAGCGAGTAAACCTGAGTTTGCAATTCCGATGTATGAAAAATTTATACAAAAATTAAACCATGACCTTGGCAAGCAAGTCCATACCGGGGTATTTGCAGCTGATATGAAAGTGGACTTGTGTAACGATGGCCCTGTCACAATTGTCATAGATACAAAAAGCAAAGAATGATCTTCTCGTCAACCAATTTGTCTATTGCTTTAATTTTATCCTTCTTTTTGTTGAGGGTGTCTCCCAGTTGTAATTGTAACAGTTCCGAGTGCCTGAAAAATCCAGAAACAGAAACCAATGGAATTTTCTTCAAGCTAAAAGATAGCTTGACCGGAAATGATATTTTAACATTTAACGGATCAACACAGTCTGTACCCGACAGTATAAAACTGTGGGACATTCGTACAGGTTATTCTTACCCATTATTTATTGGGTTAGGAGTGAATGAATCTGAAGTATATTCATTGCAATACAAAAGACCAGCTAACATCATTGATACACTTGAGTTCAAGTTTGGGAATAAGTTTGATACGCTGTTTGTACACACTGGAATTGTTGACGGATGGAGAGGCGATGAATGTGGATCTGTGAAAGAACCCGGAATAATTAAGGTAGTACTGCGAAACCAGGTCTTGATTGAAACAACTTATGATATTGCAATTTTTACTTTAAAAGAGTGATCATATTATTTTACCCCCATCTTCTCCGTAAATCTTTTTCCTTCTGCAGTTTCAATCATCATGAAGAAAACCTTTTCTTTTGATGGAACGGTAAACGTATAAGAGTTTGTTGTGAGTTCTTTTTCTTCTATAAAACGATGCCCGCTTGCAGTCCACACCATGAGGGATCTTAAATTCTGTTTAGATTGGATTGTTATCTGTTTGCCATTCGTTAAAACCTTAAATGGTTTGGCGGATATGGGTCGGGTTATATCTGATTTGAGCGGTTGATTCGCCTGCCCATGCATAAAACAAGTAATGCTAAAAAGTGCGGAGACGAGGATGGCTTTCAGGATTGATGGCTTCATCATAGAATAGTAAGATTGGAATTGAATAATTGGTTTTATAGTATCAAAGGGTAGGAGATAACACGAAAAGGGAGATGAAAACGTCAAGAATCATGCTAAATTGCACAGACTCATAAAAAATTTTGTTATGACTATTAATGAAGCCCAGCAACAGGTGGATGGATGGATAAAGACCGTTGGTGTCCGTTATTTCAGTGAGCTAACTAATATGACGATACTTACAGAAGAAGTTGGAGAGCTGGCCCGTATAATGGCCCGTACTTATGGCGACCAGTCTTTCAAGAAAACGGACTTGGATAAAAACCTGGCGGATGAAATGGCCGATGTGCTCTGGGTGTTGATCTGTCTTGCCAACCAAACAGGTGTTAACCTAACGGAAGCGTTTCAAAAAAATATTGAAAAGAAAACTAAAAGAGATGCGGAAAGACATCAACAGAACGAGAAACTCAAGTAGTTTTATATACATCCCTGGCTCTTGTAAGGCATTATCAATCAAATTGGCTTTTTCTTTGGCACTATGTATGTAAGTTTTAAACATGACCATTTTTCCATTTATGGCACCAAAAAGATTATGGAGTATACTCAAAAGATCGGTTATTGATTTTATAGATGATAATGTACTTAAGTTAAGCTCATCGCTTGCTTTTTCAACCATCTTTTCATTACCGGGTTTATTGATCATCATTATCTGGTTTGCCACCATTTTTTATGGACGGGAAATTATTGAAGGCACCATCTATAAACAGATAGCCGGGTTTGTAGGTTTAGGGGCTGCAAAAAGTATCCAGGAAGCAATGCAGGCAACAATGCATTCTGATTCCAGTAAGCTGGCTACTATTATTGGTCTTAGTTCACTTATTATCGGCGCCACGGCAGTGTTTGGAGAAATACAGGATTCCATCAATCTTATCTGGAAATTAAAATCAAAACCCAAAAAAGGCCGGGGTTGGTTGCGATTAATTATCAATCGCCTTCTTTCTTTTTCAATAATTGTGAGCCTTGGTTTTATTCTTCTTGTCTCTTTGGTTATAAATGGAGCAATGGATCTTTTGTTAAATCAGCTGTTACAAAAATTTCCTGATATGACGGTTGTTGTACTTTATATAGTTAATCTCATTCTTACATTTTTTATCACAGCGTTTATTTTCGGGATCATCTTTAAAGTTCTTCCGGATGCGAAAATTGAATGGAGACATGTACGAGTCGGTGCTTTTACTACAGCTGTTTTCTTTATGGGAGGTAAATTTTTGATCAGCTATTATCTTGGTCACAGCCAGATGACAACTGCCTATGGAACTACAGGTTCTATAATTGTTGTATTGTTATGGGTATATTGTTCAGCAATGATCCTTTATTTCGGCGCTGCATTTACAAGACAATATGCAATTGAAATGGGTTCTAATATTTATCCTAACAGGTATGCAGTGTGGGTAGAAAAGGTTGAAGTCGCATCTAAGCAACCGCTCCCTAAAACAACGGATGGACAGAAAGTTGAAGAAGAGAAAAAAGCAGAAGAAGAGAAAGTAAAGGAAGAAAAAGCTCAGTCAGAAAAGTCATAATGCAACAACAGGTTCGGAGAAAGCTTTTCGACTCCTATCTTTGCCGCTATGGCTAACGATTCGAACAGGTTCCAGGCAATTATTTCTCACGCAAAAGAGTATGGCTTTGTTTTTCCAAGCAGCGAAATTTATGATGGACTGCAGGCTGTCTATGATTATGGTCAATGGGGCAGCGAACTGAAGAAAAATATCAAAGATTATTGGTGGGATAGTATGACCCGCATGTATGAAAACATTGTGGGTATCGATGCGGCTATCTTCATGCATCCAACAACATGGAAAGCCAGCGGTCACGTTGATAATTTCAATGATCCGATGATCGATAATAAAGACAGTAAGAAAAGATATCGTGTTGATCATTTGATAGAAGGGCATGCAGAAATTTTAAAAACTGCTGGCAAAGAAAAAGAAGCAGATGACCTACTGGCTGCGATGGATGCATTATTAGCAAAAGATGATTTTGCAGGATTAAAAAAATTAATTGATGATAATAAAATAAAATGTGCCGTTAGCGGAACAAGCAACTGGACAGATATTCGTCAATTCAATTTAATGTTCTCAACAGAATTTGGTTCAACAATTTCAAGTGATGATGCAGACAATAAAGTTTATCTAAGACCAGAAACCGCACAGGGAATTTTTGTAAACTTTTTAAACGTGCAGAAAACAGGAAGAATGAAAATTCCTTTTGGAATTGCACAGATCGGTAAAGCGTTCCGTAATGAAATTGTAGCAAGACAATTTATTTTCCGCATGAGGGAGTTTGAACAAATGGAGATGCAGTTCTTTATTCAACCAGGCACGCAAAAGAAATGGTATGAGTATTGGAAAGAAGAAAGAATGAAATGGCATTTGGCGCTGGGCTTTGGAAAAGAACAGTACCGTTTCCATGATCATATTAAATTGGCTCACTACGCAGACGCGGCCTGCGATATTGAATTTAATTTCCCAATTGGATTTAAAGAATTAGAAGGTATTCATAGCCGTACCGATTTTGATCTGAAGAATCACCAGGAATACAGTAAAAAGAAGCAACAGTATTTCGACAATGAAGTGGATCCTGCAACCGG
This sequence comes from Chitinophagaceae bacterium, assembly GCA_036005825.1. GTDB lineage: Bacteria > Bacteroidota > Bacteroidia > Chitinophagales > Chitinophagaceae > VBAS01. The sequence goes on from DASYQG010000324.1 coordinate 4,418, forward strand.
CAAACCTTACGGTAATTATATTCCTTATGTAATTGAAACATCTATTGGTTTGGATCGTATGTTTCTTGCGGTGCTCAGTCATTGTTATGAAGAACAGGATCTGAGTACACCTGAAAAACAAGACAGTCGTGTAGTATTAAAGTTCCCGGCGAAACTTGCGCCAATGAAACTCGCAGTTCTTCCCTTGATGAAAAAAGATGGCTTACCGGAAATTGCAAGGAAGATCATGGACGATTGTAAATCATCTTTCCGTTGCTTCTATGAGGAAAAAGATACAATTGGTAAACGTTATCGCCGGATGGATGCGATCGGTACCCCTTTTTGTGTTACTGTCGATCATCAGACCAAAGAAGATAATACTGTAACTATCCGTTATAGAGATACAATGCAACAGGAAAGAATTGCATTAGATAAAGTAAGAGAGATCGTAATTAAGGCAATTCAATAATTATGCACCTCTTGAAATGATTACGCCGATATAAGCCATAACTAAAGCAATAAGAAGAAGGAATCGGCCAGTCCAGCGGGCAATCAATTTTATGTTTTGATTTTCCATTTGTTCAATTGCTTTTTTTCCAACAATGAGGTCGTGCATCAAACTGATGGTGATCATTAAAACAAATAAAATAATTTTTAGCTCTACCAGCTGTCCATATCGGGTCAGAATAAAAAAATCAAATGAAAAACCGATCCCTCTTAAAGAAATATTCAATAAACCGGTGATCAGCATCAAAACAAGAACGATATATCCGTAAAAACGAAATTTTAATCCTGTTGCCATTAATAAATTCTTCCTGTCAGGATTGTTTTTAATTCCAGGAAGTAAAACAAATGGCAGGAATAACATGCCGCCGATCCAAAATGAAGCACCAAGGATATGCAACCATACGCTAACGTAGTACCATGAGTTCATGCTCCGAAGATAACGGAACTTGCTGCAGTAAGTCTTTATTACTATTTATTGAAACTGTTCAGGGCAATCCAATAATTTTTCACTTTTTAGCGTTACTTACTTAACAAACTTTTTGGATTGTAATTTATATTTTGCACTTTATTCATCAATAACCTAAACTCTTTGTTATGAGAAAGCAGACACTCCCTCTATGCTTATTACTTCTTGTTTCAAATCTTATATTTTCCCAGGGTGACAAACCAGCGTCAATTGGTAAATCTTCTTTTATTGCTGAGCTAGGTGGCCCCGGTATTGTTTTTTCCGCAAATTATGATACAAGATTTAAGCAATCCCGTTTAGGATTAGGTGGAAGAATTGGTATTGGATTCGTTAGTGCTTATGATGATTACTATGATCCAACTACAGGTATGTATTATGGCGGTGATCAACAATCTGCGATCACTTTGCCTGTTCAACTCAATTATATTTTTGGAAAGAGTAATTCTCCACACAGTTTTGAAGTGGGAGGAGGTATAACTTATGTGACCAAAAAACTGAACATTATGAATTTTGATTATTATGGTAATGAGGACCACAGAACACAATTGTTCGGAACATTCTCTTTTATGTATCGTCGTCAACCGGTCAATGGAGGATTTTCATGGCGGGTCGGATTTACACCTCTTGTGGGAAATGGTTATATTCAGGCCTTTGCTGCAGCAAGTGTTGGGTATAATTTCTAAAATTTTCTTTCAGTTTAATATCTATCAGTTGTAAGGCTGACTTATGTCATAGACCAAAGCTGGGCATTCAGAGTACTTTGAGCAATATTTCTCAACCTCAAAAATCTCTGAAATGGATACCATCGTTTCTCCCTCAGTTGATAAACAGGCAAAATCAAAAGACAAGAGCAGTTTTTCCATCATGGATGGAAATGAAGCGGCGGCATATATCGCTTATAAAACAAGTGAAGTTTGTGCCATCTACCCAATTACTCCTTCATCGGCAATGGGTGAATGGGCTGATGAATGGAGCAGCAATGATGTAAAAAATATTTTTGGAGAAACGCCAAAGGTGATCGAGATGCAAAGCGAAGCTGGTGCAGCCGGCGCTATACATGGCGCATTGCAGGGTGGTGCATTGGCATCAACATTTACCTGTTCTCAGGGTTTACTGCTTATGATCCCGAATATGTATAAAATAGCAGGTGAATTAACGCCCGCTGTTTTTCATATTGCAGCAAGAGCTATTGCTACACATGCACTTTCCATCTTCGGTGATCATAGTGATGTGATGGCAACAAGATCAACAGGGTTTGCAGAATTATTTGGCAGTAATCCGCAACAGGCAATGGATATGGCGATGATCGCCCATGCTGCGACACTTAAAGCAAAGATTCCTTTCTTAAATATTTTTGATGGCTTCCGGACCTCACATGAATTGAACCAGGTGGCAGTAATACCGGATGATGTAATTAAAAAGATGATCGATGAACAGGCCGTGAATGAACATCGACATCGTTCAATGAATCCTGATCATCCTCATGTTCGCGGCACAGCACAAAACCCTGATGTATTCTTCCAAAGCCGTGAAGCATGTAATCGTTTTTACAAACAGGTACCAGAGATCGTGGAAGAAACAATGAAGAAGTTTGAAAAGCTAACCGGTCGTTCTTATAAACTTTTTGAATACTATGGTCATCCGGAAGCAGAACGTATCATCATCATCATGGGTTCGGGTTATGGGCCTGTACAAGAAGTGACTGATTTCCTGAATGAACGTGGCGAAAAAGTTGGTTATGTAAATGTGCATCTCTTCCGTCCTTTTTCAATAAAGCATTTAATGGATGCAATTCCGTCGACTGTAAAAAGAATTGCAGTACTGGATCGTTGTAAAGAACCCGGCGCCATCGGCGAGCCCCTTTACATGGATGTGATCAGCGCTTTGCACAGTGATTGGGAATTTAAGATGCCAAAAGTTATTGGCGGTCGTTATGGTCTGGCTTCAAAAGAATTTAATGCAGGCATGGCCAAAGCGGTGTTTGATGAATTGAGTAAAGAAAAACCAAAGAATAATTTTACTATCGGCATTGATGATGATGTAACACATACAAGCCTGGAATGGGATAAAGATTTCTCACTTGACTATCATCACCTTTTCCGCGGATTATTCTTTGGTCTTGGTGCCGACGGTACTGTAAGTGCAAATAAGAATACAATTAAGATCATTGGTGATGTAACTGATGATTATGTGCAAGGATATTTTGTGTATGATTCTAAGAAATCCGGTTCTCTCACAGTATCACATTTGCGTTTCAGTGAACATCCTATTCTTTCTACTTACCTGGTTAACTCGGCCAATTTTATTGCGTGTCATCATTTCAATTATTTAATGAAGTATGATGTGCTAAATGATGCGGAGGAAGGAGCGGTATTCCTTTTAAATGCTCCATATCCAACGGACGAAGTTTGGCAGCATTTGCCAATGAAGATCCAGGAAGAGATCGTTCATAAGAAATTAAAATTTTATGTGATCAATGCGTCGAAGGTGGCAAAAGAAACCGGTATGGGCTCACGCATCAATTCTGTCTTACAAACATGCTTCTTTGCGATTAGCAATGTGATGCCAAGAGATGAAGCGATACGGCATATTAAAGATGCCATTAAGAAAACATATGGTCGCAAAGGAGAGGAAGTATTGCGGAAAAATTTTGAATCAGTTGATCAATCGCTGGAAAATCTTTTTGAAATTGATTACTCAAACTATGTCATCGGCAATAAAGAAATAGAAGCTCCGATCAGCGGTGATGCTCCGGAATTTGTACAAAATGTATTGGCAAAAATTATTTCCGGTGAAGGTGATGATCTTCCAGTGAGTGCCTTTCCGGTTGATGGTACCTATCCAAGTGGTACAACCAAATGGGAAAAAAGGAATATTGCGGAACAAGTTCCTCTTTGGGATCCGCAACTCTGTTCTCAATGTGGAAAATGTTATTTTGTTTGTCCTCATGCAGCAATCAGAGTAAAAGTTTATGATCGTGAATTTTTATCCGATGCACCCTCTTACTTCAAACATACTAACCCCATCGGTAAAGAATTCTTTAAAGATAAAGAAGCTTATACATTACAGATTGCAGTGGAAGATTGCACTGGTTGTAAACTTTGCACGGAAGTTTGCCCGATTGAAAGTAAAGAACAGCCCGGACATAAGGCAATTGATATGGTAGATGTGTTACCATTAAAAGAAACTGAAAAGAAAAACTGGGATTTCTTCCTTTCATTGCCTGATATTGACAGGACTAGAGTAAATAAATCAACAGTTAAGGGTTCACAGTTACTCGAACCGTTGTTTGAATTCTCCGGTGCCTGCAGTGGTTGCGGCGAAACACCATATTTAAAATTGCTTACACAGTTATTTGGAGATCGTATGTTGGTTGCCAATGCAACAGGATGTTCATCCATCTTTGGTGCCAATTTACCAACTACTCCATGGACAACCAATGAGCAAGGTTATGGGCCAGCATGGACGAACTCACTATTTGAGGACAACGCAGAATTTGGTTTGGGAATAAAACTGGCCACAGATAAAAAAAGGGAAATGGCTTTGCGGTTACTGAAAGAATTGCGTGAAGAAGTGGGATCAGAATTGGCTGATGCAATTTTAGCAAACGCAGAGAACAGTGAAGTGGAAATGATACAGCAGCGTAAATATGTAAATGAATTAAAGAAACGCCTAAGAGACCTAAGAAGAGAAGATGCATGGCGTTTATATTTACTTGCCGAATTTTTAGAAAAGAAATCTGTTTGGATCGTTGGTGGTGATGGTTGGGCTTATGATATTGGTTTTAGCGGATTGGATCATGTACTCAGTACAGGTGAGAATGTGAACATACTGGTAATGGATACAGAAGTGTATAGCAATACCGGAGGGCAAAAATCAAAAGCATCACCAATTGGTGCCAGCGCAAAATTTTCTATCAAAGGAAAAACTACCGGCAAAAAAGACCTGGCAATGCAAGCCATTGCACATGGCAGTGCTTATGTAGCACAGATAGCTATGGGTGCAAATGATGTGCATGCTCTTAAAACAATTTTAGAAGCAGAAGCTTATCCCGGTCCTTCAATAATCATTGCATACAGTCATTGCATTGCGCATGGATATGATATGTGCCATGGATTGGAGCAACAAAGTCTTGCTGTAAAAACCGGTTACTGGCCGCTGTTCCGGTATAATCCAATGAAGGATAAAGGACAACGCTTCACCTTAGATTGCAAACCTCCTTCAGTAGCATTAAATGAATTTTTATATCATGAAAACAGGTTTGCAACTATTAAAAACAATTACCCTGAAAAAGGCGAAGAGTTTCTTGCTTTGGCCAATACAGGTATACAACGTCGGTGGGAAACTATCGAAGCATTAAAAGGCCTCTGACGATTAGTAGTTGCTTTGTGAATAAAAGAAAGGAATCTCAGGATGAGGTTCCTTTTTTATTTCCTTGACACAGAGATCTGGTGGTTGTCTAAAGGTGGCATAATTTTTTAATTACAAATTTATTCGTCAATCAATGTTATGCCATCTTCAGTTGTCGCAGCGATAAGATATGATGAGAAGACATATAAGTTGCGGGTCATTTTCCAATCCGGTAGCATATATGATTATTTAAAAGTTCCTGCCAAAATTTATAATGAAATGAAAACGGCTTCTTCTAAAGGAGAATTTTTGAATAAGCACATCAAACCTGTGTATAAATATGAGAAGATCAGATAATTCTTTCTGATTTTATTTTTATGAGTCAGTGCTTCCGCCACCTTTCAAAAATGGTTTTAGCAGATCAATAGGAACGGGGAAAATAGTAGTTGAATTTTTTTCAGTTGCTATTTCACGAAGTGTTTGCAGGTATCGCAAGGTTAAAGCGCTGGGTTGACCTGCCAATATCTCAGCTGCATCAGCAAGACGTTGCGATGCCTGAAACTCTCCTTCAGCTGCAATTATTTTACTGCGACGTTCTCTTTCTGCTTCCGCCTGTTTAGCCATTGCTCTTTGCATTTCCTGTGGCAGATCGATCTGTTTTACTTCTACGTTAGAAACTTTAACTCCCCATGGTTCTGTATGTGTATCAATGATCTGTTGTAGTTTCATATTTATCTTTTCCCGTTGAGAAAGAAGATCATCAAGATCAGATTGTCCCAGTACACTTCGTAGCGTAGTTTGTGAAAGTTGCGAGGTTGCTACTAAAAAATTTTCAACTCCCACAATTGCTTTCTGAGGTTCTATTACCCTGAAATAAACAACCGCATTTACTTTTATCGATACATTATCCCGCGTAATGACATCCTGTGTCGGTACATCCATTACTACGGTACGTAGGCTTACTTTTACCATTTTGTCAATGACCGGTATCAGTAAAATAAGCCCGGGCCCTTTAATGCCGCTGCCGCCAATTAAACGACCGAGTCGAAAAATAACAGCCCGTTCATATTCACGCAATATTTTTATAGCGCTGAACAATATAAACACAACAAATAAAATAATGACGACTACGATGGTGGGAAATTGTTCCATGATTTCTTTTTTAACTGTTATTAATTTTTTCTACAAAAAGTTTGAGTTGGTTTATTTCTTTTATCCTTACTTTTTCTCCTTTCTCAATTGTACCGGCAAGCGATTCAGCATTCCATATTTCTCCCTGTACTTTTATAATACCGGTTGGCGACAATGTTTGCATCACGTCACCAATTTCTCCTACTAATCCTTCAATGCCAGTTACCACTTTGCGGCGTTGTGCCCTGATCCCAAATCCAACAACAAACAAAAAGAAAAGTGCAGATACTAACGTTGCTCCGATTATAACACCATGGGAAATCTTTACCATTTCCAGTGACGAATTGGATCTTATCAACATCATTGAACCAAGTAATAAGGAAATCACACCACCTATTGCAAGCAGGCCATGACTGACAATTTTTATTTCCAGCAGGAACAATATCACAGCGAAAACGATCAGTGCCAGACCTGCATAATTAATGGGTAAGGTATGCATCGAATACAAGGCGAGGATCAATGCAATGACGCCAACAATACCCGGTAGAATAGATCCCGGGTTATATAACTCAAACATGAGCCCGTACATTCCAAGCAGGAATAAGATATAAGCAATATTGGGATCGCTGATAATATTCAATATCTTTTCCCATGCACTCATTTTATGTTCTTTTACAATTGCAGATGCTGTATGTAATGTTTTAGTGCCTGAACTAAGCTCTATCACTTTACCA
>DASYQG010000325.1:0-2473 GCA_036005825.1 Chitinophagaceae bacterium
AAAAAGCCTACCGATAATGCATTACTGAAACATTGGGAAAATTTTGTTGCTGCGATCAAATCAGGAAAACAGGATGATCTTAATTGTCCTATCAGCACAGGAGCACATATCGCCACTGTTTGCCAATTAGGAAATATTGCATACAGATGTAAAGAAAAAATTACATGGGATAAAGCAAAGCAACAATTGACTAATGAAAAATTAAATCAAGAATATTTATTTGCGAAATATCATAATGGATATAAGCTTCCAAAGATTTGATTCTGTTAAAAAAAATTCATACCAAGTATTTTAACATAAGAGTCGAATAAAATAAAAAATAGAGTTATCCCCATCTATTAAACCCTTTTTATTATCTCATGTCTGTTATAAACAGCTCATCAACCGCTATGCACTCCACTTAAGAATAAATTGATTTTCAGATCATAGAATGTTATAATCAAGTCACTTTGCTTATTGGCACAATTTTTTATAATCATTGACCAGTGGGCAGAGCGCTTGGTTAACATCTAAAACCTAAAGCGAATGTTTCTGTATTTAGTAAAATAAAGACAGAAATAAAAGCAAAAGAATTCAAATAATTAAGTCCATATTCTGAATTTCTCTCGTTATCCTTCATCCGAATATTCTGTTTCGCAAATGCGGGACAGAATATTCTTGAAAAAAGTTTGTTGCATGGTGATAATGAAAAATATTTTGCAATGTACAGTGCAAAAATGAGTTTCTAGTCTCGCAATAGCCGGACAGCTCTATGAGAGCACGGAGCTGCATTTTTGCAGCTCCTCTTTTATTTTAATTCGTTTTTCAATGCGGCTACAGTTTTCTTTTCACTGCCGACAAAAATTTTATCGTCCATAATAATCACAGGACGCTTCAGAAAAGTATACTCATCCAAAATATATTGGCGATAATCCTTTTCGTCTAATTTTTTATCTTTTAATTCCCATTCTTTATACTTAATGGCTCTCCGGCTGAATAACGCCTCATAGCTTCCAGCCATTTTTTTCATTTCATCCAATTGGGCAGGTGTTATTTTCTCAAACTTGATATTCTGAAGAGTAAATTTTGACCCGATTAGTTTATCAAGCCCGGTTTCTTCAAATAAAGCCAGGCTGGTAGTACAATGACCAATAGTGTATATCTTTTTCATTCTTGTTTATTTTTCTCACAGCGATCGCTGCGAAATAGAGATCACAGCAAATATATTACATACCATTGCGCTACGATCGCAGCAGAAACAGCCGAACAGAATTACCGAACGATGAACGGAGCGCCGCAACTGTCGCCCAATCAAAGCGCTAAAGCCGGTATCCAAATCTCTTTTCTTCATTCGTAAACAGGCCCGGGCTTTGCTTGTTATATTTGCATACTAAATTGTGAGTAATGATAAAAACAGGTAACCCGATCATCAGCATTTATACGGAAATGACTCCGAACCCGGAGACAATGAAGTTTGTGGCGAACAAACTTTTATATCCCGGTAAAAGCATCGATTTTCCGGATGTCGAGAGCGCAAAGCCGTCTCCGCTGGCAATTGAATTGTTTGGCTATCCTTTTATTCAGGCTGTGTTTATCGCCAGCAATTTTGTGACGCTGACTAAAACGTCCGATACTGATTGGAGCGATGTGATCCCAAGTCTTCGCCAGTTTTTAAAAGAGTACCTAGAAGAAGGTAAGGCGGTTATAAACGAAGAAGAAATTGTCATCAGCAAAAAAGAAAGCAGCAACGAGATCAGCGCTGATGATGACGACGTGGTAAAACGTATTAAAGAATTGCTGGAAAATTATGTGAAACCTGCGGTGGAGATGGATGGTGGTGCTATTCAATTTAAAAGTTATGATGATGGTGTTGTGAATTTGATGTTGCAGGGAAGTTGCAGCGGGTGCCCTTCTTCAATGATCACTTTGAAAGCGGGAATAGAGGGGATGATGAAGAGAATGATACCAGAAGTGAAAGAAGTGGTAGCAGAAGCTGAATAGAACGACCATTTATAAAGTTTTTAAGAAATAACAGAGCGGACTTAATGTTCGCTTTTTTTATTTTAATATGTTTACCAGATAATAAACAGCCATGAACCAAACCAATGCGTATGCAATTGAGACTTCGGAACTGAATTATATGTTTCGCTACGGAAAAAAGGTAGTGAATAATGTAAGTCTAAAAGTTCCTGAAGGAAGTATATTCGGATTTCTTGGTCCGAATGGTGCCGGTAAGACAACAACTATACGATTACTTACCGGTATGCTTGAAAATGACCGTGACAATATTTTTATTCACGGCAACTCATTAAAGAAAAATATTCCCGCCATTTTCAAAGGTATCGGCTCACTCATAGAAACGCCTTCGCTTTATCTTCATTTAAATGCAAGAGATAACTTAAGAGTGATAACCCGTTTGCGCAAAATGGATGAGCGCCGTGTAGATGAAATATTACAAATTGTTGGATTATTTAATGATCGTAAAAGAAAAGTA
>DASYQG010000326.1:0-19565 GCA_036005825.1 Chitinophagaceae bacterium
ACCAAGTAAACCGTTGTCATTACCCAACCCATTGGGGAACCTGTTTGAAGTTGAATTTAATAAAACTGCATTGCTGTTAAGCGCTGAGGCATTTACAAAAATCACATTTGCATAAAACTCGATCATCTCATTTGTATTGCCGTCAATGATCCTTACGCCGGTTGCTTTTGCTTTTTTATCATCATAAATTATTGAATGAACAACTGAATGCGGCCGGATGGTAAGATTGCCTGTTTTTAATGCCCATGGAATTGTTGATGCATTGCTGCTGAAGTATGCACCGTAAATGCAACCACGATTACACATTGTTTGGTTTTGGCATTTACTTCTCCCCTGGTCTATATGTATTTGTTGCGGATCAGTGATGTGAGCACATCTTGCCGCTATAAGATGTCGATCAGAAAAATTCTTTTTTAAACTCTCTTTAAAATAATTTTCGATACAACTTGTTTCAAAAGCCGGCATTACTTCACTATCTGGTAATTCAGGTAAACCATCTTTATTGCCTGCAATGCCTGCAAATCTTTCAACATAGCTATACCATTCTTCTATGTCTTTATACCTGATCGGCCAATCAATTGCAAAACCATCTCTTATAGGCCCTTCAAAATCATAATCACTCCAGCGCTGTGTTTGTCTTGCCCATAACAATGATTTGCCACCGACATGATAACCACGAACCCAGCGAAATGGTTTTTCCTGGATGAAAGGTTGTTCATCATCTTTCAGCGCCCAATGCAAAGTTTCTTCCCGAAGATTTCTTGCCCCTTGTAAATTTTTACGTTGTTCAATTGATACAGTACCACGATGATCAAATTCCCAGGGAGCTTTGGATGCAGTTGGATAATCTTTTACATGCTCCACATTACGGCCACGTTCAAGCATTAAAGTTTTTAGCCCTTTATCACAGAGCTCTTTTGCTGCCCATCCGCCGGATGCACCGGAACCAATAACAATAGCATCGTATGTTCTTTTATCATCAGGCATGATCGGCTGAGTTTACATCTATACAACCATAATAATGTCCGGGTGCAACTTTATAGCCAAGATATTCTGTCATTACTTTTTGCGATGTGTTGAAGCCTCTTATTGTTTCTGATTTTATTAGATCGAAGAAATCTTTTTCAGCTTTGTTGGCAGAAGTAGAAAGTTTTAAAAATAATTGCTCCCGTTGTTTCTGTGTACAATCGATAAAGGGCTTTTTGTTTGTCGCCTTCGCTGAATCTTCTAACGCTGTTAATTGCGCTTTTACATTATCCTGCACATCTTTTTCATAACAATCATCAATAAGTTTTTGGAGAAACTTATCAATGCCAACTGATAAAGCACCTATAGAATTGCCTGCAGGAATGATCGTATCTGTAATACTTGCCAAAATTTTTTGTTCAGCTATTGAAAAAGAAGTTTGATGAATAGTTGTATCACTTACACCACAGCTAACCATCCACTGCGGAAGTGTGATCAATCCCCCGGAAACTATGGCAATATTTTTTATGGCTTTACGTCGGTCCATAGCAAGACAATATGGAATGAATTTAGGCAAAATTTTCATCCTCGGAAATAATTTAAAATAACATAGCTGCCCATTGGAGTCGAGCAGCTATGAAACGATTACAAAATACTCCTATTATCTCGGAGGAGATGGATTTAATTCAAATCCTGTATCAATAGCATCTATTTCCCCAAATGTATTTGGGTCTTCGTTTCCAATATGTATTTTATACTTGATATAATATGTTTCAGAAATTTCCGGAACGAAAAAGACCTTTTCAGTTTCTTCCTTTTTGATCATCCTTTGTATCTTATTTATATCCGCATTCCCTAAGATAAGGTTGCCAAAATAAATATTAAGTCCATATTTGTAGGCACTGGCTCTCCCGTTATCCAATTTTAATACAGGTGTCTTGGGATCAAAGCCTCCTATAATTTTATCACGCCATCCATGAATAGTTAATTTATCGGCATGTGTGAATACAAATGAGAAAACTAGTTTCCCTTCGGGCAGATCTAAAAATAATTCAGAACTCGTCCACAAAACATCTAAATACCCTTCGGTTATTGAATTGGTTGTAATTGGTGATTCTGACTTTTGCATTCCTTCCTCTTTTAAACTCTTGCTCATAGTTTGGTGTTTTAGGTAACTAATAAATGTGGCGATGGTTAAGGTAACTACAAATTTATTGATTTCAATAATTTTATTAATAAAATAAAAAGTATTTTCATCAAGAGATCAGTGCCATTCTGAATGTTATAACTTAAATAATTTAGAAATGGAGGGCTTCTTAATAGGAATACTTGACTGGTCAGAGGTTTGGGCATTGCTCATTCCTTTGGCGGTACTTTTATTCCAGCGGCCGCAATCTGCAACTTTAAAACCCATTATCATTTACCTATGGATCGCTTTTATATTAAATCTTGGGATAGACATAATTATGGTTCTCAGAGATCATAACCTGAGCTGGGTCCAAACACATTTTCCCGAGTGGCTTAAAACTAATAATCCCTTATACAATATTCATTCCGTTGCCAGGTTTACCTGCTTCAGCATTTACTTCATACAACTACAACATACATCCTTTGTAAAATTTAGAAAATTACTAGCTGTATCATCCGTGATATTCATTATAATAAATTTCAGCATATTCGAAAATTTTTTCAACCCCCGCTCTTTCAGCGGCAATTTACTTGCCACTGAAGCTTATCTTTTATTAGTTTATTGCATGCTTTACTATTTATCAGAGTTAAAAGATGACAGCAAAAATCTTTTTAATGGACCAGATTTCTGGGTTGTAACCGGGCTAAGTATTTATGTAGTGATCAATTTCTTTGTATTTCTTTTTTATCTGCCAATGATCGATGTAGACCAGGATCTTGCGATCAACATCTGGAATGTGCATAATATTGCTTTTATTATTTTCTGTCTTTTTATAACCAAAGGTTTATATGGATCTCATAGATATAAGTATTCAGTCTAGGGTTATCATCGGCATATCAGCTATGTTGGTGCTATTTGCCAGCTTCCTGATCGTGTTCATTTCCAATCAACGTAAAAAACTGCAATACCACAAAAACTTGCAGGCCATGCATGAGCAGCAGCAGAATCTTTTAAAAGAACAAAATATTCTACTGGAACAACGTGTGAAAGAAAGAACGGCAGAATTATCAGAACAAAAAGATGCATTACAAAAAACATTACAGGAGTTAAAGGCCAGTCAATTACAATTGATCCAAAAAGAAAAAATGGCTTCCCTAGGAGAACTTACATCCGGGATAGCACATGAGATCCAAAACCCATTAAATTTTGTTCTCAACTTTGGAGAAGTCAATGCGGAATTATTAACTGAAATAAAAGAAAGGATTGCTTCCGAAGCATTACCAAAGAAATTCACAGAGGATCTCGATCCATTGGTAAACGATTTTACAGATAACCTGAATAAAATTCTTCATCATGGAAAAAGAGCTGATAACATTGTAAAGAATATGTTACAGCATGCGAAAAAACATTCAGGAAATATGGAGCCAACTGATCTGAATGAGTTGTCTGAAGAATACCTGAAACTAAGTTATCATGGTTTCCGGTCTAAACACAAATCATTTCATTGTACATTTCAAACTTCATATGATGACGATATCGAAAACATCAATGTCATTCCCCAGGATATGGGACATATCCTTATGAATTTGTTCAATAATGCCTTTTATTCAATGAGCGACAAGATGAAATTAAAATTGAATAACTACGAACCTTTATTATCCATAACTATTACTAAGAAAGAAAATAAAGTGATGATAACTGTAAAAGATAATGGTATTGGTATACCACCAAAGATCATTGATAAAATTTTCCAGCCATTCTTTACCACCAAGCCTACAGGCGAGGGCACAGGCCTGGGCTTATCATTAAGTTATGATATGATCAAAGCTCACCAGGCTGAATTAAAAGTTGATTCAACAGAAGGCGAATATGCAGCGTTTACAATTGTTTTGAATAATTGAAAAGCTTTGAATTTTACCAATACGTAACATGTCTCGAACTGCGAAAAATATTTTTTTGCCACCATTTAACTTCATCTCCCCTGCCAGATGTTCGCCACAAAAGATTTGATTTATCCAGTTGATGCCATAGGCCACAGGCATGTGCGATCTCGTGTACCAGTGTCGAGGCATTTTTTGCTCCAACAGGATTTAATGTTACATAATCAGCAAGAGGTCCGAGAGAACAGCCAGAGGCAATATCAATATCCAACACAATAAATGCAGTGACCGGGTAAAATAAGCCACTGAGATTGGAAGCAAAAAAACTACCCGCAATTTTAAATTCTTCTCCCAATGCACCTATACTACCTTTTGTGTATAATGCTTCATGCGGCGGCTTCTCTTTTAACACTTCGACAAAGGGTAATTTATTCTTATATGGCAGTAACCTGGTATTGAAATTTTTTTTGAATGATCTTTTTGCGTACTCTAAGGCAAAATCAAGATCAGCCGGCGAAACAACTGCATTAGTTTGCGGGTCCTGCAGAATAAAAATTTTGACACGCAATATTTTTTTCGGCCAGTTTAAGAAACCAAACAGGGTATCAAAAATATTTATTACACCACGATGAAGAGTTTCCACAATGATCCGGATCGCTACTCTTATAACCCCTTTTATTCCATTCCAAACTTTTTCCATTATTTAAAGATAAAATAATGGTGAATTACAGCCGTTACCATTTGCTTTCTTTGTTGATAATGGGTTTGCCACTACCTTAGCTGCAAAATTGATCACATGAGGAGTTTTAAAATCTTATTATTAACAATAGCTTTCATAATAACTTCCATTTCATCCTTTGCCTGGTGGGGACAAAATGGTCATCGTATTGTTGGAGAGATCGCCGATAGTTATCTTAGTAATAAGGCAAGAAAAACAATCCGTGAAATATTAGGTGATGAGTCAATTGCTATAACTAGCAACTGGGCTGACTTTATAAAATCAGATTCAAGTTTTAATTATTTAAGCCCGTGGCATTATATAAATGTAAAACAAGGATTATCGCAAACTGAATTTAACAATATCCTCCAAAATGATACTGCTACGGATGCATATACAAGGCTCAATTTCCTGATCGGTGAATTAAAAAATAACCAATTGCCGCTTGACAAAAAAAGAATGTATCTGCGATTATTGATCCATATTGCAGGAGATATACATCAGCCACTACATGTTGGAAGGTTTGAAGATCTTGGCGGCAATCGTGTACGTGTATTATGGTTTGGTGATTCAACTAATCTTCACAGTGTATGGGATGATAAAATGATTGAATCACAAAATCTCAGTTATTCTGAATATGTGAAAGCCATTAATCACAGCACAAAAGAACAGCGCAAGCAATGGCAGGAGCAACCGATCAATGAATGGTTTTTTGAATCCTATCAATTAGCCGGCAAAATTTATAACAGCGTCACTCAACCAAATCAGCGGCTTAGCTTCCGGTATAATTTTGATTATTTAGAAATGATGAATAGCCAGTTGCTAAAAGGTGGTGTTCGGCTTGCTGGTCTATTAAATTCAATTTTTGGATAACTTTGGGTGACTTCGCGTTGGAACAATCAGTCTGCATTTAGAAAACTTTAACACCAATTACCACGAATGTGGTATTGGGTGGATGTTGTATTGAAAGTAATTTGCACTTGTAAACTAAATTACTATGCGAAGAAAAAAAATGCCCCATTTTATACGATTAACGAGGCTTGCTTTGAAAAGTGTATGGTATGCATTAACAATACCAAACGATCCTTATCATGAAAAGGAAGTGAATTTTTGGAATATGCCGGTAAGAAAAAGAGAAAGACAATACAGGTAATACTCATCTTGTCTTTAGCTTTTAACTAACTATTTTTAGAAATCAACCATTAACCTTATAAATTATTATTCCTGTGAGAAAGAAAAAATTGCCCTACATTATCAGATTGATGCGGGTGTCTTTAAAATGGACATGGCGTGCACTGATCATGATCCCCAAAGAAATAATTCCCCGAACTAACCCGGTAAGAAAAAAAGAAAGACAATACAGGTAATTTGAGAACCATTAGACCAATAGGTGAAGGAATAATTTTTCAGAGGTGAAGAACGTAGAGATGACTACAATAATCTGCCTACTTTCCCTTTCTTATTATTCGTTTTCTATGCTGTGTTCCCCACACCTGCAATTCTTCAATTAATTTTTCCAGGGTTTCTCCGTAGGGGGTCATGGAATATTCTACTACTACCGGGACGGTATCATAGACTGTTCTCTTCACAAGTTCATTCATCTCCAGTTCTCTTAGTTCTTTTGACAGCATTTTATCTGTGATGCCATGCACTTGTTTGGCCAGTTCACTAAACCGCCTGTTGCCGAAAGACAAAGCGATGATGATAGGTAGTTTCCATTTACCACTTAAAATATCCAATGCATCCCGCACAGGTATCAGCGCTTTTGTACAGGTTTCCAGTGTTCTTCCGTTTTCTTTAACTTTTAATGACATGTTTTTTATTTTTCAGGTCGCTTTCTAAAAGTATAGTGCTATACTTTGGTATAGTACTATAAAAAGTATAGTAAAGGTAAGTAACTTTGTGTCTCAAACAAAAAAAATCATGGCAAATCAAAAATGGGCCCTGGACCCAACACATTCAGAACTTCAATTTAAGATCAAGCACCTGATGATATCCACCGTAAGCGGACAATTCAACCAGTTTAACGCAGCCGTTGAAACAAAGGATGATGATTTCACAAAAGCGAAAGTGCATTTCGAAGCGAACGTGGATTCCATCTCTACCAATAATGAACAACGTGATGCACACCTGAAGAATGGGGATTTTTTTGATGCAGAGAAATTTCCTGTAATAACATTTGACAGTGAAAGAATGGATAAGATCACTGAAGATGAATACAAACTTCAGGGCACACTCACAATACGTGGTGTGAGTAAAAAAATTATATTGAATGCAGAGTTTGGTGGAATAACAAAAGACCCATGGGGAAATATAAGAACAGGTTTCTCTGTTACAGGCAAGATCAATAGACAGGATTTTGGAATGAGCTTTGGCACTGTTTCAGAAACAGGTGGTTTGCTATTAGGAGACGAAGTGAAAATAAATGCCAACGTTCAATTGGTGAAAGAAGCCGTTGCATACGCAGCTTAAAATTTATAAAGCCGTCTCAGAGTTTGGGACGGCTTTATAAATTGCTGATGGCTTTAAAGAATCAATAACCCGGGTTTTGCGGAAGTATATTTGGATTGGCATTGATCTCTGAGATTGGTAATGGCCACGTCCATGCCCGATTTGTTGGATCCAATGTACAAAAGACAGAACAACTGGAACGGATGATCGTTTTAGTTGTTCTTTTCAGATCAAACCAACGATGTCCTTCGCAAATTAGTTCCTTTCTTCTCTCAACTGCAATTGCATTTATTAAAGCTGCACCAGTTTCTGTACCGGATATAAATCCAGCTATCCTTGTAGCACGAAGTGTATTAAGATCAGTAAGCGCCGATACTTCATTAGCGCCGCCTTTACGGGCATAGGCTTCTGCTCTTATCAAATACATTTCACCTGTGCGAAACGCTTTAAAGTTAGTGATACCATCAGGACGGGGAACCTGCGCCGCTTTTGCTAAATATTTTGATACAACCAATCTATTACTTCTTACCTGGAAGTAAGAACTATAACGTACATCATTTACGGGATCATACGTTGTTACCAATGCAGGATTGGGGCGATAAGAACTCCGGTTATTGGGAACAAAATATACAGGATCACCAATACGTCCTTCACCGGCATTAAAACTTACTGACCAGATCACTTCTGAAGTAGAAGCATCTGTCCAGATATTAGGAAAATTTGTACGAGTTGATAATGGAATTGAATTGATAACGATCGTGGAATATTTGATGGCACTGTCTAATTGATTTGAATATAAAAAAACTCTTGCCATGATGGCGTTTACGCCTTGTATATCGATATAGGCTTTACCTGAAGCATTGATTGCTTTATCAAGCCCACTATTGATAAGCCCCCTTGCTTGCTGAAGATCGGCTTCAATATGATCGTAGGTTTCTTTAATAGTTCCTCTTGCTGGTTTTTGCTCATAATCGAATACGGTGATATAAGGAATACCAGGTTTGGTAGAATTGCGATCATATTCTTCAGCCCAATAACGTAGCAGATCGAAATGAACCATGGCACGGATAGCTAATGCCTGTGCTTTGATGCGATTCACTGCACCGCCATCAGTCGCTGAAAAATTATCAATATCCCTTAACAAGAGATTAGCTTGTGAAATGATACGATAAGATGCCTGCCATGTAGCATCGATATTCGGTTCATCTTCAGCATAGCGCCACGTAGACATGTTCTGATAATTGCCTAATGATTCTGATGTTTCATTGAGGTTATCGCTCATCATATCCGGAAGATTAACAAAAGCATTTGATCCACCCCCGTAATAATTGCCAGAGCGAAACAATGCATAAGCTCCTGTTAATGCAAAATCAAAATCTTCAATGCTGGTGAATCTTGTAGAGCCATCAAGCTGGTGAGTCGGTTCTGACTCGATTACTTTTTTACAAGAAGTAAGACTTGCAGTAATTATTAATGCGGCAAATATTTTTCTGAATAACATAGCAGTAATTTTTTTGTTTATAAACCAAGGCTTAAACCAAATGTGATCGTTTTTAATTGCGGGTATTGAGCTCCGCCCAAAATACCTGTGGTGATCTCGGGATCCCAACCCTGGAAGTTGTGCCATACTTTTAAATTTTGCCCTTGTGCAAATACTTTCAGGTTTGATATTTTCATTCTTTGTAAAACAGATTTTGGTAAACTATAGCTCAGGGTCACATTCCGCAAACGCAGGTGATCTGTTTTTTCTACATATCGTGTTGTCTCGCCATGAAAATCATTAAATGGACTTGGCACATCTGTAATATCACCTGGTTTTTGCCATTCGTTAAGCAACGATGTAGCTACCCGTGAAAACCAATAACCGGGAAACTCTACATTGAAACGATCATTATTATAAATAACCCCACCAAGAGTATAAGTAAACAATGCATCTAACTCAATCCCTTTCCAATTGATATTAGTGCCAAAACCTCCAAACTGTGGCGGATCGACAGTGCCAACAATCACTGCGTCACTTGGATCATAAATATTGGTAGTTGTTTTCCCATCTTTCTTATAATATAATGCATCGCCATTATCCGGATCAACTCCGGCATAGCGAACAACATAAAGGGAATTTGCCCTTTCTCCAACCTTATTAATAAAAAGACCATTCACATTTTCGTCCTGTCCTGCCTGGTCAAGAATTTTATTTTTGTTATAAGTGTAATTGGCATTGACAGACCAGTTAAAGTCTTTACTGCGAATTATTTCAGCGTTGATAGATGCTTCAATGCCCTCGTTCTGCAGTTTACCTAAGTTAGCAGTGAGCGATGCAAAGCCTGAAGTACGGGATAATTGTTTATCGAGAAAAAGATCAACTGTTTTATTATTATAATAGTCAAACGTACCACGTATACGACTATCAAGCACCGCAAAATCAACTCCCACATTAAACATTTCTTTTGTCTCCCATTTCAACTGCGGATAAGGTAATTGCCCAAGCACTAAACCACCAACACCATTATACACTGTAGAATTTAGTAACTCCAATGAAGCATAATTACCAATACCCAACTGGTTGCCCACCGTGCCATAACTAGCACGTAGCTTTAATTCATTCATCCACTTTGTTTCTTGTTTAAATATATCTTCCTCAGTCAGTATCCAGCTTGCACCTACATTATAAAAGTTTGCATGCTTATTATCAGCGCCAAAACGTGATGAACCATCGCGGCGGAAACCGGCACTTAAATAATATTTTTTCTTGTACCCATATGTTCCATCAACGAACCATGACAATAAACCATTTTCAGTGGCACTTCCGGCAACCGTCGGAATAAATCCATTTGTTGGCGTACCCGGAGTGATACCTGCTTCATTTTTAAATGGACCGACAAGGCCATAGCCTGTAAAACCAAAATTTTCAGATTTACTTTGGATGATCTCATTGTAACCTGAAACATTTATATCATGGTCACCAAAATTTCTTTGATAACTAACTGATGTAGTTCCTGTATATCTGAATGTTCTTGCATAAGCTCTCGAAAGCTGACCTCTTGCTCCTGTAGATTGTCCGCCAGCATTGGTTGTTCTGTCAAGATAGCCCAACGCTTCATCCTCTGTTATATCACCACCCCAAAGTGTTTTTGCTCTCAATCCTTTTACCCAGGGAATTTTCCATTCAAGAAATACACTGCCCACTCCTTTCATCTGATCCGTATTACTGAAATTTTCCAACAGTTCACGTAAAGGATTTGGTTGTCCCTGTAAAAAATCATCCTGGTAATTGCCGTCCTTGTCATATAATGTAACATAAGGATTAAACCAATTGATCGCATTTAACGGGCTTCCTATATACTGATCATTTTCTCTTGTACCGATAAACTTTGAATAACCATAGGTAGCATTCAATCCAACTCTGAAATCGCCAAAGCTGTTCTCGAGATTTACACGACCTGTATATCGTTTCAAACCTGTTGATATCACAATGCCATCCTGGTCGAAGATAGATCCTGAAATATAGAAACGTGTTTTTTCATTTCCGCCTGAAACACTTAACTGGTGTTGTTGTGTTTTACCTTTTTTAAAAATTATTTCATCCAGGTTATTATCGATCTTGCTCAAACTATCAACTTCGGCCGGTGTCCATCCAAAGGGATTCTTTCCATCAGGCCTGTCATAATTCAATTCATAATCCA
Source organism: Chitinophagaceae bacterium (assembly GCA_036005825.1). Classification (GTDB taxonomy): domain Bacteria; phylum Bacteroidota; class Bacteroidia; order Chitinophagales; family Chitinophagaceae; genus VBAS01. The sequence goes on from DASYQG010000326.1 coordinate 10,828, forward strand.
GTTTCTCAGGGGAATTCATCAACTTTAAATTATTATGAGGTAAAGCTGACGATCCATATTGAAAATCATAGTTCACTATTGTTTTACCAGCTAAGCCTCTTTTGGTGTTAATTACAATTACACCATTGGCTCCTCTTGAACCATAAATAGAAGTTGCCGAAGCGTCTTTTAATACATTGTAAGATTCAATATCTGCCGGATTGATCGTTGCAAAATCGCCAGTGGAAACTTGTACACCATCGATGACGTATAACGGTGCATTGCTGCCGTTGATGGAGCCTTTACCCCGAATAGTAACATCGGCCTCAGCCCCCGGTTGGCCTGATTGTGACTGAGATAATAATCCAGGAACTTTTCCTTGCAATAATTTATCAAAGGAAGCGACGGGCTGCAATTTTACTTCCTCTCCGCTTACCTTAGTAATGGCACCCGCTATTTGCCTTCTGCTTCTTGATCCATATCCTGTAACAACAACTTCTTGCAGATTACGCTGAGCAAATTCAAGTGCTACATTCATATCAGTGCCGGTAACCGTTACTTCTTGTTCAGAAAAACCAATACTTGAAAAAACGAGTGTGGCCCCAGTTGAAGCTTTAATAGTAAACCTGCCATCTGAACCAGTTGTGGTTCCATTGTTTGTTCCTTTAACAGTAATATTCACGTTGGGAAGAGGAGTACCGTCCCTGGAATCAGTCACTTTTCCTTTTATTTCCTGTGCCTGCGCAAATGAAACGCCCATGACACACATTGAAATGATAAGCAATAGCCTTTTCATAATTGTAGATTTGGTTATACCCAAATGACATAAGGCTTAGGTTGTATGCTTCATTGAAGAAGACATAGTTTACTGAAACATGAAAGGATGAGGCTAAAACATGAAATTTCTGCACTGAATTAAACCCGCCACTGCATGTTACCTTGTAATTAGTCAGACTGAAACATTTAAAATCAGAACCAAAACAATCTATTTGTTTACCGAAACAAAAAAAGAGGCTGCAATTTTTGCAACCTCTTTTTTTAAATTTAAGAACAATTATTATTTTCTAATGACAATTTTTGCTGTTTGTATTTCATTACCGTTTTGTATTTTAATATAATACATACCGCTTGCCAATGAGCTTACATCTAATTTTCTAACATTCTCTCCTTCGTTTATTGCAAATGTTCTTTTTAAAACTACACTGCCTAACTGGTTAATAACTGTAACTACAGAAGTACCGTTGACCTTTGAATTGAATGCAAGGTTTGCATCAAACCCGGAAGGGTTAGGGAAAATAGTAAGTTTATTTTCTGAAGCTCTTACCAATTCAGGGTTAACCATTTTACCTGCAGTGCCAGTTTGTACTCTTAACGTATAACAGTTGTTTGCATCCCAGAAATTATTTTTAAAAGGATAAACTCTTGCATAATATGTTCCGGCAGCTACGCTCGCATTAATGGTTTCACTGTTTGAACCGCCACTGGTAGACAATTGTATGACTCCGCCAGCGCTATTCAATAAACTTAACTGATAGTTTGTCGGCAATGTTGTTAATGTAAGAGTTATTGTTCCTCCGTTGGTAATAATAAATTTATAATAATCATTATCACCTGATGGGTTTATCAACCCGTTTACATCAGTATTCAATGGAATTGTAGCAGCACCTGCTGTGTTTCCATTTGTACTAACATCATAAGGGCCAGGGCATGTTACAGGGACAGACGCTGTTGTAAAGTTTGCCTGAACATAATTGCCAGCGCCTCCACTACAATTTGCTCTTACACGCCAGTTGTATAATGTACCAGCTGCTAAACCAGAAAGATCAACTGCAGTAGCAGTTGTTGCTGTAGCAGCATTGGTCCATGTTGATGCAGCATTTGTTTTATAATCCACATCATAGTTAAGTGCACCACTAACAGGAGCATTCCAGCTTACAGTAGTAGAAGTTTGTGTTGGAGTTGTATTTGCTAACCCGGTAGGATCTCCACAAGCCGGCGGTGCCCCTATCGTAAAGTTTGTATTAGAAATATCAAAGAAAATATTTCCAACTGCTTCAACTTTTATACGGCATGTTGTGCTTGGAGTTGATGGAACCGTAATAACTTGTGAACCATCATTAGCAGTACCAGCAGCTAATACTGTTGGAAATGTTTGTCCCCCATCAGTAGATAATAAAATATTAACTGTAGCACAATTGACCGATCCGGCATTAGTGCTATTCACATTCCACGTAACAGTTGCAGAGCTACTCGCATTCCAGGTTACTGCCGTGTTTGGTGCCGTTACTGTAAATGGCCCAGCAGTATTAGTTACTGTAACAACTACATCTGTAAATGCAGTTTGACCAATCGTGCTACCGGCAACATAAGGATTGTTATCCCTTACCGTTAACCTGAAGTTCAATGTTCTTGAAACAGAACTTAGCGCTTCAATATTTGCACCGGCATCGCCGCCAGGTAAAGGACCGGTTACATTTAAGCCAGCAAGGATAGTTGATAATTTGGGGAAGGTTCTTGTGCCGGATACAGAAGGACTAAATGATAACCAGTTTGGACCAGTTGATTTTGTTGGCGATGCAACACTACCTGATCCTGATGTTGATGAATTATCATTTTGCTCCCAGCAATAAGTCAATGCATCGTTTTCGGGATCAGTGGCAGAACCTGTAAGTGCAAATGGCGTACTTATAGGAATAGTATAATTGTTGACAGCGCCAATAACCGGAGAATGATTAGATGTCATGGTTATAGAAACCGGGCATGTCTTATTTGACAAATTATTTTGTATCTGTTCGATCGATGTCTCATGAAAAATATCAATTGAATGAGGTGCCACATCCTGGGATGTAATTCCGGCGTAACCCATAATTGTAATACCTGAACCAACTTCCTTATTCTGGCCAGTGCCTTCGAGCGACATTGAAAAAGTATGATTTGCTCCTAATTGATGTCCCACTTCATGCACCACATAATCTATATCGAAATTATCTCCTTGTGGAATTCCATCAGCAGGTGATGTGATGCCACTTCCTTTAGAACCGTTCACACATACGCAACCAATACAGCCAGCATTACCACCGCCGCCTGAAGCACCGAACATGTGACCGATATCATAATTCGCTTCGCCAATGACGGAAGTTAATGTCGATTGCAGTTGCGAATTCCAGCTCGATAAATTGCTTGAATAAGGATCTGTTGCAGGATTATAATAAATAACTGCTGTCGTATTTGCAATTAGATTGAGATGTACGGCCAGATCTTTTTCATATACACCGTTACATCTTGTTAGTGTTGCGTTATACGCCGCTAATACCAATGAAACATCAGCCGAACTGAAGGCTCCAAACCAATTCGAGTATTCTCCGTTACAGGACTGAGCCAGGCGCAAAGTTTTTAGTTGTCCGCTTGAGCTACCTGTTCTATTTGTGATCGTCGAATTAATCGTAGAATTCAATTGTTTTTCATCAGTTCTGCAGGTCCAAGGCAATTGACCTTTATCCCTATGAGATCTGTAAACAGAATAAACCCGATGATCAATTGAATAAGGCTCTATGAATTCATTTTCTCTATCGGTTCTGAAAACCATCGTTTGAATCCCCTGTGGAGAAATACTCAATTTTACAGTAGCATATTTATCAGTAATACCCCTGCCTGAATAAGCTCTTATCTCAGGAAATTTAGCCTGCAGATCAGGTTCAAAATTTGGAGCTTCATAAACCTCAAACTGTTCAAGATCTCCATTTGCATTGGGTAATGTAATAACAGTTGAATGTTTTGAAGACCTGTCAACAACAGATAAAAGCTCTTGTCTTAAAGGTGCAAGGTTTAAATTAAATAATTTGAACTCTTTAGGATAAGTAAGTCTTCCAACAGCTTTATCTGTTGGAATATTGTTGCGGTCTCCATTATTGGTTGACCAGAATCTATCTCCTTGTGAAAAGGCTAAGGTAGAAAATGACAATAGCACCAGTGCTACTAGTAAAAGTTTTCTCATAAAAAGTTAATAAGGTTAAGAATGCGAGGTTGACTAATGAAATCCGTACAATAAAAATATACCAATTAATCAAGAGTCAATATTTTTTCACTCTTTCTGTTCAGGAATTTTTCCAAATTATTCTTATTAATGTTGGCCCATAGGAAAAACCCTATCCTAACGGGTACTCAGGACACAAACAGGGAGAAGAGGGCTTTCCCTTTAGCCATCACTATCCAACTTCTTCTTTAATACTTCCAACTCACGCTTCTTTCTTTTATAAAGGTTATGCTCCCACCCTCCTGCATAATAACTTAAAGCAAAAAAAAGCAGTGCTATAAGGGCAATCCAAATCGGTTTTCCTCCTTCCCAAAGTCCAAGGGATGTAAGTACTCCGATCGGCAGAATATTCCAAAGCATTATTTGAGAGATCCTCACCTGGTATGTTGCAACTGAAATTGCATGATCAAGGTCGCCACTCATAGATCTATCAAACTGTTTATCGCCCTTTATTCTTCGGATCCTGTTTACCAGTATGAACAAAGCGCTACCCAACATCCATGCAGATAACAGATACATGGATATGTTACTGCTTTGATTGAAGAGATTCATTCCAAGAACAAAGCTTCCCGTAATGATATAAACGATGATAATAAGCAGCTCACTGATATTAGTAATATGGTGAGCTTGTTTCTTTTTTGACAAAATAAGGTTGTACATAGTTTTTTCATTTATTGCATAAAGAGGTTGATTGGTTTGGACGTCCCAAATTTTTTTTAGTTCTTCAAATTCCATAATGATCATATTTTTTTGATTTAGAGATAAGTTGTTTTTTGATACGGTTGATCTTCACACCTACATTTGATTCAGTGATACCGAGAATGGAAGCCATCTCTTTGTAACTAAAACCATCCAGCAACAATAAAGTAATAGAGCGATCAATTTCATCAAGCTTATAAATTTCTTCATAGAGCCATGTCAATCGTTCATCAGTTTGTATCCTGCTTTCTTGCAAAATGTGTTGCACTCCTTCGAGTGTTTCAGATGGGTAATGCTTCCGTTCTTTTTTTGACCATTTAATAGCTGTATTGAGTGAAATACGATATAACCACGTTATAACAGAGGCCTCGCCTCTAAACTTCGGAACGGAATGCCATACCTGGATAATGATCTCCTGGAAAAGATCGTCCTGCTCCATAACAGTAAATGCATAAGCACGAACTACCTTAAAGATGAGAGTTTTATGCTGGCTAAGCCAATCTTCAAAAATTTGTTGCTGTTCTTTTTCAGTCACGTCACCGATTGTTTACACTATTAGTATTAAGAAGGTAGTAAATTCTTACAGGAAATAAAAAATAGACGGAAGCTCCTTTTCGTCCTGACAAACTCCTGTTTTGTATAACTTTTTTCTTTTCCCTTATGCCGCTTTATACGTTTGCTCCTGAAAATAATTTTTCCAAACTGGCTGATCAAAACCTTAAACCATGCGTACAATATTTTTACTCCTGCTGACTGCAACCACATTTTTTGCCAATGCACAAAAAATAAGTGGTATAGCAAAAGACGAAAGCGGTTCTCCACTCAACGGCACTACCATTAGCCTGCACAGGGCAGCTGACTCATCCGTTATCAAGCTGGCGGTTTCAAAAGAAAACGGTGCTTATACTTTTTCCGGAATAAGCGAAGGAAAATACAAAGTGAGTGCAAGCAATGTAGGTTATAAAACTGTTTTTTCAGAAGCATTCACTGTTGCAGCATCTGAAGTGATAGTACCAGAATTAAAATTGAGTAAACTCGCAACAGCATTGAGTAATGTAACTGTTACATCCGCAAAACCAATGGTGGAAGTAAAAGCTGATAAAACCATCCTGAATGTAGAAGGCACAATCAATGCGGTTGGATCAAATGCATTGGAACTCTTACGCAAATCCCCTGGTGTGTCATTGGATAAAGATGAGAACATAAGTCTTGCCGGAAAAAATGGAGTGCAGGTTTATATTGATGGCAGAGTTACACCTTTATCAGGTACCGACCTGGCTATTTACCTGAAGACCTTGCAATCTTCCCAGATCGAATCAATCGAACTGATCACTAATCCTTCTGCCAAATATGATGCAGCAGGCAATGCAGGCATCATTAATATCCGTTTAAAAAAGAACAAAGCTCTCGGCACGAATGGTTCTGTAAATGCCGGATGGAATATTGGCACTTATGGAAAATATAATGGCGGCGCTTCGCTGAATTACAGGAATAAAAAGATCAACATCTTCAGCAATTATAGTTTCAGCTACGGACCTAATCAAAACTCATTAACCATTAACCGCACTGTGCTTGACAGTCTTTTTGACCAGCATGGAACCATTCGCATGGTTGCGAATGCACATAATTTTAAAGTTGGAGCAGATTATTTTATCGATAAGAAAAATACAGTAGGCGTAATTGTAAATGGTACATTGGCAGATCCAAAAATTACCAATTACAGCCAGACAGCTATTTCTAATACAACGACCAATATAGTTGACCGTATTTTAATAGCCGATAACAGCAATATACTTAAGAGACATAATACAAATGCAAATCTCAACTACAGTTATAACGATCCTAAAGGAACCAGCCTTATAGTAAATGCAGATCATGGTTTTTATAAAATGGGTAATGACCAATACCAGCCGAATTACTATTATGATCCAACAGGGCAAATACTTTTGAGCAGTACTATTTATCACATGCTTTCTCCTGCTGAGATCAACATTAATTCGATCAAAGCAGACTATGAAAAGAATTTTATGAAAGGGAAATTAGGTTTCGGTGCTAAAACTGCCTTTGTAAAAACTGATAATAATTTTCAGCGCTACAACGTGAACGGTTCTGATGAAAACCTTGATAAAGATCGCAGCAATCATTTTATATACAAAGAAAACATAAATGCAGGCTATGTAAATTATAATCGCCAGTATAAAAAATTCATGTTCCAGGCAGGCCTGCGTTTGGAGAACACAGTTTCAGAAGGTGTATCAAACGGATCAAAATTCAACGGAACTGAGTATGCCCCGAGCACATCAACTTTCAAAAGAATTTATACAGACCTGTTTCCAAGTGCCGCCATTACTTTCAATAAAAATCCAAAGAAGCAATGGAGCTTAAGTTATAGCCGCCGTATTGATCGTCCTGCTTACCAGGATCTGAATCCTTTTGAATTTAAATTGGATGAATATACTTTCCAGAAAGGAAATATCAATCTTCGTCCTCAATACACAAACAGTTTTGGGATCACACATACTTATAAATACAAACTGAATATAAATCTTAATTACAGTCATGTAACAGATATGTTCACACAACTGATAGACACAGCCGAAAAATCAAAAGCTTTCATATCAAAGAAGAATTTGGCAACGCAGGATATTGCAAGCCTCACGGCCAGCTATCCTTTCCAGTATAAATCTTATAGTTTGTTTACAAACATCAGCACCAATTATTCAAAATACAATGCTGACTTTGGCGAAGGACGTAAAGTTGATCTTGATGCATTTGGTTTTAATTTCTTTGCACAGAATAGTTTGAAGTTTGCAAAATCATGGACAGCTGAATTGAGTGGATTCTATAATGCTCCAACAATTTATCAGGGAAGTTTTAAAGGAAGAGCTTTATACAGCATTGATGCCGGTCTGCAAAAACAAGTAATGAAGGGAAAAGCTACCGTCAAAGCATCTGTAAGTGATATCTTCCACACTATGAGATTCAGAGCTACTTCAGATTTCGCTGGTCAATCAACAATGTTTACTTCCCGCTGGGAAAGCAGGCAGTTCAAATTAAATTTCAATTTCCGTTTTGGAAATAATGGAGTAAAACCTGCGAGACAACGCTCAGGTGGTGCAGACGATGAATTGAAAAGAACACAACAAAGTGGTGGAATGGGAATAGGAAATAATTAAGAGGGCTAAAGTATAGCTTTGGGAAATTAGAAAATTGTCTGAAGTTAATTGTGATTTTCTAATTTCCCTTTTTTTATAAAATAGATCCCGAATCATGTTAGAACAAATCCTGATTTTATATATTCACAGAAGAAAAAATGAGATTTAAGACCCGTTTTCCTTTTTGGACCACCGTTCTGGTTGTACTTGCCGTGTTTCTTTTTCTCGGATGCATAATCTTTATCACTTATGCTTTGTTTCCAAACGAGGAAGCAAAAAGAGAAATGACGAGTATGCACGGAGTTGCTGCCAGCACATATATGCTGAGGTATGGGCTTGGTTTTTTATTCATTGTCCTCTTTTTTTATTTTACGACTAATTATTATTACCAGCTCTTTGCCCAGAAGAAAAAATTTATATCTTTTCTCAAGACTTCGGTCATCATCCTTTTTGCTTGTTTTGCATATCACTCTATTCTTTTTTATTTTTTACCCCAGGCATTGCGGGTTGTATATCCATCAATTATCATAATGTTTTTCCAGCTGGTGATAAACCTGCTCTTCTTGTTTGGTATTAGTTTCCTTGTAGCATACATCACCACTTTACGCGAAGGACAAAAACAGAGAAAAATACTTGAAGCACAGAAAATGCAGCTTGAAGTGGAAAAATCACAGGCAAATCTGAATTTTCTTAAAGCACAGATCAATCCGCACTTTTTACATAACACGCTGAATTTTTTATACGCTAAATCAATTCCTTATTCGCCTGAATTATCAGAGGGTATCCTTACATTGAGTGATATCATGCGATATGCGTTGAGTGAAGGCAATGCCAGGGAAGGCAAAGCACCGTTGAAAGACGAGATAGAGCAT
>DASYQG010000327.1:0-1812 GCA_036005825.1 Chitinophagaceae bacterium
GTAAGGTTTCCAAATTGCGTCATCTGCACTTCCATATGTACATTAAAATCATAAACACCTGCATCATAACTAAGATCATAATTACGGGCAACGATCTCCATTGATTTGCTATTGAACCAAGTTGTCATATTATCGATAACAACACCACCTGCTCCTTTTGCTTTTATTGTAAACAAGTAACAACTCTGCCCGTTATAATCAACATAGTCTAAAGAAAAGTCATACTTGTCAGAATTGTCTTTATCAAAGATGGCCGTCTTATCTCCCATCAGTGGAATACCGGGTATTTTTTTGCCGGGATCAAAAAAAAGCATCTTGAGTTGTTCTTTATGTTTTTCAATTCCTTTTTTTGATTTCACGCTTCGTTCCGAACCCGATACAATATTTGTTTCTCCGCATACCTGGTCCTTTGTAAAAAACAGGCTGGCATAAAGCTCGGCGGTATAATAATTATAACCATGATCCTTGTCATAAAAATCACCGGTTGCTGATTCATTTAAAACCTCCATTGTGCGGCAAGCTTTTGACACATGTTGCTTTGTTTTACTTTGCAAAGAAGCAATGACTTCTCCTTTCTTATTCTTCATTCGAATATCATTCATTGAAGTAAAACTTAGCACTCGCAGGTTTTTGAATGCTTTATAAAATGTAGTATCATTTTTTACCCGCTGAATAAATGCTTCCACATCCATCTTATTCCGAACTACCACTTCTGATAGTTGTATCATTTGTGAGAGCCGTGCATTATCAATTGAATCTTCGTTTTGTGAAAAGAGAGTTTGTGCAAAAAATAAGAAGGATAGAAAAAGAAATCTTTTCATGCAAGTGAATTAAGTGTAAAGATCTATGCAGGAAACATCATTTTATAATCAACTTTAATTTTCCCTTTTGATATATCGGTCAGTTTTCCCTTTAAAAGTTTTCTTTTCAAAGGACTAATATGATCAATGAAAAGTTTGCCCTCAATATGGTCGTATTCATGCAAAATAATTCTTGCCGTAAGCCCCTGGAAGGTTCGCATGTGATGCAGAAAATTTTCATCCAAATATTCGATCGTCACCACTGATTGCCGTTTTATATCTTCCCGGATTTTGGGGATGCTGAGGCAACCTTCATTATAATTCCACTCCAGGCCATCCAATTCTTTTATATGTGCATTGATAAAAACTTGTTTTATTCCGGGTGAATCAGGGTAGCTGTGTTTTTCTTTATCTTCCTCTATTTGCCGGAAGATCTGCTCGGAATCAACCACGAAAAGCCGGATATTCTTATTTACCTGCGGCGCCGCCAAACCTACGCCAGAGCTGGCATACAGGGTTTCCCACATATCTTCGATCAGTTTGGGAAGACCCGGGTAATCTTTATCAATATCATGGGCAACTTTTCGTAAAACCGGGTGACCGTATGCAACAATTGGTAAAATCATCTATTTGGATTTCGGGTTTAATATTTTTGGTTGCAAATTTAAGATTATTGGGCCAGCTATTATCCCAATTTCTTCACTCAATAATCTAATTGTCGAAGATATTCCTGCAGCATTATTGTCGCTGCGATCTCATCAACAAGCTTTTTATTTCTTCTTTGCATTTTTTTAAGTCCCATTTCCAGCATAGCGTCTTTTGCCATTTTTGAGGTGTAGCGTTCATCAACTTTTTTAATCGGAATCTTTGGAAAATTCTTTTGTAATTGTACGATGATCTTCTCCACTAATGCAGTGGCATGAGTATCGGTATCGTCCCAATTCTTTGGCTCACCAATAACGATGAGCTCCACTACTTCTTTTGCAAAATAATCTTTAAGAAAAGGGATCAG
>DASYQG010000328.1:0-1757 GCA_036005825.1 Chitinophagaceae bacterium
CATCCAGCCAGTCCATCCTGCTACATTCGGTCCGATCTTATAAAACAATAACAACTCTTTATTAGGTGCATAAAACAAAACAGGATTGTAACACGCATATCTCAATGTGTCATTGATTATTCCTTCAGCAACTTTTTCAGGAGCGGTCCATTTATCATTCACTAATTTACTTGTCCAGATACAAACATCTTTATTTCCCTCTTTGGTACCACCAAACCATGCAGCGATCAATCCGTCAGGAGTTTCAGCAATTGTTGAAGCATGAGCTTCCGGAAATGGAGCTTCGGTATAAATGAATTCATCAATAAGAATACCATCTTTCCATTTGCCTTTCTGCGCTGAAACACCTGCAACTGATAAACACATCAAAATAAAAAAAGTTATACGACGATAGCTCATTACTTAATTATTTTTAGTTTGATTTTTCTTTTCGGCATTTACTTTATCGACATAGGCCTTGTATAGCTGCCTCCAGTTGCGACCATTATTATTAAGATACTGCTCACATTTGGTTTTATAAATTTCAAAAATGGCAGATATTTCTTTCATGTTTTTGTAATCTATCGCTTGTTCCCTTGCTTGTTTAAGATTTTTAAGAATTTCTGTTTCTTCCTTTACAGTCAAGTCTGGTACAATTGCTTTATACCCTTTCAAGGTAAAATCAACTTTACCAATCGTGTATTTATCCAGTATTGCCTCAACCTGTGTTGAGTCCAACTCAGCTTTTAAAACATTCATCAGATTATCATGAATTGATTTTGGTTTTGTTGAACAAATAATTATTTGCCTGTCCATTTCAGAAAGCTTACCGCCTGTGGTAGGGTTAATGCCTTCAGGTGTCATCGTGAACGGATGACTATTGTGCCAATCTTTTACAGCTGTAAGATGCGTTGCAATAGCTGATCTAATTTTTTGCGCTTTTGCATCATCACTCAATTTCAGTGAGGCCACCCATTCTGATGCTTTGTTTTCAAGCACTGTATCAATTTCGATTGTCTGTGCAATCAAGGGCTGAATTACAACCATAACAATAACAACAGCACTAATCAATTTCTTAAACATTTTCATTCTTATACTATTTTATTTTTGAAATAAACTTGTATTGACCACTTCCTATTTGCGCAATTGCTAAACCATTCTCCCATTTTACTGATTGCACACCTTCTGCCTTTGATAATTCCATTCCTGACTCCATCACATCATTTAGTGATTTTGCAGGAATATAAACAGTTGCAGAAGTATTGGCAGGAATTGAAACACTCCATTCAAAATTTTCATTATTCTTTTTCCAGTCACTCTTAATTAGCCCATGCATACTTTTATACGATGCATTTACAAAATGCAGATCATCAGGGAGTGATGGTTTCATAATTATTTTTTTAAACCCTACATCTGTTTTATCGGTTCTTAATCCAGCCAGGTTCTCATAATACCAGATCAGTAAGTCACCCAACATCATTACATGGTTCTGACTGTTCATTCCGGGGTCGGCTGTATTGCCATTCCATAATTCCCAAATAGTGGTAGCACCATTAGCGACCATATAACCATAGCTTGGGTATGTGGTATTGGAAGCTAATTTAAATGCAAGATTCGTGTTATCATATTCAGTTAAGCCTCTCATTAAATATTGGGTGCCGATCAACCCGGTACTGATATGATCTTTACTCTCTACATGAATTTTATTATAGATATTAGCAAACACTTTTTCTTTTAATGAATCAGGACAAATACCAAAATACAAGGGCAACAGGTTT
>DASYQG010000329.1:0-5682 GCA_036005825.1 Chitinophagaceae bacterium
CGTTTTTTCCGCATAATGCGTGAAAAGATTGCACGTCGTAAAGACACCCTTAAGGTATAATGTTATAATTTTCAAAAGAAGGGTCAGTCTCTTTTACCCACAAAATTTTTAGAGTACATTTGGGTAACTATGAAACAATTACTACTCATTTTAGTGTCAGTTAGCCTTGCTGCTACTGTAAACTCCCAATCAATTTTAGACAAAGTAAAAGGAAAGCTCAATAAAAATTCGGGTGTTTCCGAAGAAGAAGCCGGACGTGGTGTGAAAGAGGCATTGAATAACGGGATCTCCTCTGCTGTTTCTTTTCTTAACAAGCCAGACGCATTTTTTAAAAGTGAACTTTACAAAGTTTTGTTACCGCCTGACGCCAAAAAAATGGAAAAAACGTTGCGTGACATGGGAATGGGCAAAATGTGTGATGATGCAATAGAAGCGATCAATCGAGGAGCCGAAGATGCTGTAGGATATGCTACTCCAATTTTTGTTGATGCCATTAAACAAATGACAGTAACAGATGCATTGAAACTGGTAACAGGCGGCAAGAATTCTATTACAGAGTTTTTCCGTTCAAAAACGTCCGCAAAATTGAAAGAGGCGTTTATGCCTGTGATAAAAAAATCACTTGAAAAAACAAATGCTACAAAGTATTATGGTGACGCAGTGAGTCGCTATAATAAGGTTCCCTTTGTAAAAAAAATGAATCCTGATATAGCAGACTATGTTGCTGATAGAACTTTATTTGCTTTATTTGACAGGATCGCAGTAGAAGAGGCAAACATTCGTAGTAATCCCGCAGCAAGAACTTCTGACCTTTTGAAAAAAGTATTTGGAGGAAAATAAAACGAAAAGGTTTGAAAATATTTTAACCCGGCAATTGCCGGGTTTTTTTATCAGTGTTATTCGGAAAGGCAGATTATTGACTGAAATTGGCCAACTACAAAAGAGTCGTTAAAACTGTTCTTGCAGTCAGTAACTTTATAAAATACCCCAAGGCTCCTTATTATGAAGAAATTTAACCACCTTATAATTTTTTCTTTCTTTATTATAAACGCATTTTCACAAACTAACAGTGGTGAATGGCGGGTATTACCTATTGAAAGACTTCCACCGGATAAAAGACCTCTTTTCTACCAAATTTTATGTTCATCCAGCGGGTCATTGATCTTAAGTAGCACACATGGCCTGATAAACTTCCAGGGATTCAGGATAAATTTTCCTTCGGTAAGCATAATTGCGAATGATAGGGAACAAATGGAAAAAGTGAAAGACCCGCATACTGAAGATGGAATTAGATCGATATGCCCCGGAAATGGCTCAAATTTTTTCTTTCTTACGGCTGGCGGAAGAATTTATTATATGGATGAAAACCTGATCACCCTAACTGGATGGTCAAATCCTCCACTTTATATTCCTGTTAATATACCGAAAGACAAAACGATATCATCTATTTGGGCAGATAAAGATGGTGACTTATTTGTGGGAATAAAGAATGATAGCATTGTTATTATCCCCGGTATTGCAAAACGTTCGCCTTCTGATGGAGAAATGAATAAGGAAGGGAATTTTATATTTAAAGATATAATTAGTAAAACGAGAAAAATTTTCATTAGTGGCAACCCTGATGTTTTTGCTATTACAAACGATATCGTAAATGATGGAGCTGTTTTATTGGCAACATCAAAAGGATTAGCCCGGTTGAAAAAGAAAACAGGAGAAATAATTTTTTTAGGCCAGAATTGGAACGATAAAATAAAAATAACAAATATCCAAAGTGACCCGAATGGAAATATATGGTTTGGCACAGTCGGGTATGGTATGGGAATGTATGAAGCAAAACTCAATGAATATTTTTATTATGATATTGCTACAAAAACCAATAAGGGATTAACCATAAACTCTTTTTGCAGAAAATCTGGTAATGAATTTTTTGTTGCTGTTGCAGATTCATTGCCAGCCATTTTTAATATAACCGATCACTCCTTCACTTTCATAACAGATACTATTTTCAACAGGTCAAAAAATAATACGACAGATATTAAAGTAAATGGATTTGGAAATTTATTTACAGTGAAAGGAGGAGCATTGTTTTATAGTAACTCATTTTCATCAAGCAAGGATTATGCTAATATAAAGCTGGATAGTGATGCTTATGCTCCATTCATTTATGATATGCAGATCAACCACAGGCCTTATTTCGAGTTGATCAAAGGAATAGCATTGTCAAACACGGAAGAAATACACCTAAAGTATAATCAAAACCAACTTGATTTCAATTATTCTTTACTTGAGTTTTGGAATCAGAGCCAGACCGTGACTGAATGGAAATTGGATGGTTTAAATATGGATTGGGTTCCGCCCATACCTGATCCTGAAAAATTCAAGGCAAAATTTATTCCGCCACTGTCACCAGGTAAATATGTTTTTAGAGTAAGAGCAAAAGTGGGCAACGAAGCCTGGCGGAAGCAGGAAGCTGCATTGATCATTATCATAGCCCCTCCATTCTGGAAAACATGGTGGTTCTGGACTATTGTTGCCGCATCTTTGATTATTATAGTTGCTTTTTTTTATAAACGTCACATATCTTCAGTCAGGAAAAAAGAGAGAGAAAAAGTAATACACGAAAAAGAATTAGTGGAGCTGGAAGCAAAAGCCCTTCGTGCCCAAATGAACCCGCATTTTGTTTTTAACAGCCTGAACTCAATAAAATCATTAATTAATAAAAATGATAACGAAAAAGCTGCCGGGTACCTTTCCACATTTTCAAAACTTATCCGTACGCTTTTTCAAAATTCTGATAAAAGAGAAGTCAGTTTATACGAGGAGCTTGAAACTTGCAAGCTTTATACTCAATTGGAAAAAATGCGGTTTGGCGATAAAGTTGAATTTATTTTTGATGTGGACGAATCAATCGATTTGAAAGATTTCAAAGTGCCCGCCCTGATACTGCAACCGTTTATTGAAAATGCAATTTGGCATGGGTTGATGCCAAAAGAAACAGGCGGTAAAATTATTATCAGCGTTAAAAAAGTAGAAGGCGCTGTACAATGTATCATTGATGATGATGGGATTGGAAGAGAATTGTCTATGAAGAGCAAACCTAAATATGAACCTGCCCATCAATCAAGAGGCATTGGGTTAACACAATCGAGGCTGGAGTTGGACAAATTATTAAATGAAAGAGAGGATAAAATATTTATAATTGATAAAGAAAATGAGAATGGAACACCGGAAGGAACTAAAGTAATTATTTCTTTTAAGGAAGTATGATAAGAAAATTATGAAATTAAGAATTTCAACATACTGGAAATGCCAATTGATCGGGTGGGGTAGTTATTCACTTTATTTATTTTTAATCGATCTTATAGTTAACCCCGGTGGTAGAGTTATTTTAATACGCGGATTCGTTATGGGATTCGCCGGTCTGCTTTTTACACATGTTTTAAGATGGTTATTCAAAAGACTTGGGATTTTAGAAAAAACATTCAGCAGGCAGGTACTCTACCTGCTGCTGCTAAATATCGTTATCAATTTTTTTACAGCCATTTTCATAGCGTCAGTGTTTGATGCCGTAGGGTTGCGGGGAAGGAATCGTCCGCCTGGATTTGCATCTCCTCCATTTTTTCGTTTCGCATTTAATTTTTATTGGCAGGTACTACTATTGACAGCCTCATGGACAGCTGTTTATTTTTTTGTTCAATATACCAGGAAGATAAAAAAAGCAGAGAATGAAAAGGCTGATCTAAAAATTAAATTGTTTGAATCGGAGGCCCGTGCCCTACGTGCACAAATGAATCCTCATTTCATCTTTAATTGCCTTAATTCTATCAAATCCCTGATCAATAAAAATGAAAATGAAAAGGCTATTAACTATCTCACCGTTTTTTCAAGACTTATACTTTCACTGTTTCACAATTCAGACAAACGTGAAGTTGGTTTGTATGAAGAACTGGAAACATGCAAACTATATACACAACTAGAGAAATTGCGCTTCGGCGATAAAGTTGATTTTGTCTTTGATATTGATGGATCTATTGACCTGGAAAGTTTCAAAGTACCGGCACTGATCATTCAACCATTTATTGAAAATGCGATCTGGCATGGCCTCGTGCCAAAAGAATCAGGTGGTAAGATCCTGGTCTCTGCAAAAGAAAATAAAGGCATTATACATTGTACAATTGATGATGATGGAATAGGACGTAAATTATCGCAGCAATACAAAAATCATTACGAATCTACTTATCAATCAAAAGGGATTAAACTGACAAGGTCAAGAATGGAGCTGGATAAAATGCTTAACAACCGGGATAATATGATAGATATTACTGACAAAACAGATATAAACGGTAAACCGGAGGGAACAAGAATTATACTCACTTTTAACCAAAACAGGCAATAACTCAATGAAAGTATCAATTTCATCATATTGGAAATGTCAGTTGATTGGCTGGGGCGCCTGGTTTCTTTTTGATTATCTCCTTGTCAGAATGCCTTTTATGAGCAGTCTTATGGCCGGTATATTTGGATTGGCATGTACCCATTTTTTGCGGTATTTAATCAAACAATTTAAAATCTTCAATAAGACCGCAGTGACGCAAATAGTTTACCTGCTATTATTAAATTCGATAATAGGGTTTTTGGGTACATGGCTTCTTGTATGGGTGTTGGATGTTACCGGAATACTTTATAAAAATCTTCCTCCAAAGTCTTTCAGGCTTTCTTTTTGGTGGGAGATCTTTTGGGGTTACCAACAGACATTGTCAGTTGGTACTGCATGGATGGCAATTTATTTTGCGGTACATTATATCAGGGATTTGAAAAAAACAGAACGGGAAAAAAATACTTTAAGAGTCAGGTTAGCTGAATCGGAAACGATGGCCCTTCGTGCACAAATGAATCCTCAATTCATTTTTAATAGTATGAATTCAATCAAATCAATGATCACTAAAAATGAAAATGACAAAGCGGCAAATTATCTAACTACCTTTTCGAAACTCATCCGAGCACTTTTCCAGAATTCTGATAAAAGAGAGATCAGCCTGTTTGAAGAGATTGAAACCGGCAAGCTTTACACAAAATTGGAACAAATGAGATTTGACAATAAAATTGATTTTGTTTTTAATATAGATGAAGCGACAGACCTGAAAGACATCAAAGTGCCCGCCTTGCTTCTGCAAACGTTTATTGAAAATGCAATCTGGCATGGTTTGGTGACCATAGAGAATGGAGGGAAAATAATAGTATCTATAGATGAAAAAAATGGCGGAGTGGAATGTGTTATTGATGATAATGGTATTGGCCGCGAGTTGTCGAAACAACACGAGGCACAATATGAAGCTACTCACCAGCTAAATGGGATAAGTTTAACTTACACAAGATTGGATTTGGATAAATTGCTGAATGAACGGGAAAACTCAATAACAATTATTGACAAAAAGAAGGAATCAGGTGAGCCGGGAGGAACTAAAGTAATTATCTCATTTAAAGAAAATAGAAATTGATACGGACAATTATCATAGATGATGAACAACATTGTATCGATAGCCTTGCATTCGATCTGCAAAAACATTGCAGGGATATAGAAATACTTGAATGCTGTACAAATCCAAAAGAAGGACTTCTTGCGATCAAAAAACAAAAGCCTGAACTTATTTTCCTCGATGTTCAAATGCCATGGATGAATGG
>DASYQG010000330.1:0-4432 GCA_036005825.1 Chitinophagaceae bacterium
CATATTATCTTAGATAGCTTTTATTATCTCAATTGTTTTATTAACCATTTCTTCAGTAATATCAAGGTGTACAACCAACCTTACACGATCAGAAGCGGTCATGGAACAAAGAACTCCTTTTTGCTTTAATTTTTCTACCACTGCTGCGGCCGTTGTTGAATTAACAGTTTCGAAAATGATGATATTTGTTTCAACTGGTAAAACAGATTTTGTTATTGAAGCTTTAGCAATAACATCACCAATCTGTTTTGCATGACCATGATCTTGTTTTAATCTTTCAATATTATTTTTTAAAGCGTAAATACCTGCAGCAGCTATAAATCCTCCTTGTCTCATTCCTCCACCTAACACTTTTCTTATTCTTCTTGCTTTTTTTATAAGATCTTTTTTGCCAAGCAAAACACTACCTACAGGACAACCAAGACCTTTACTTAAACAAATAGAAATGCTATCAAAAGTTTCACCATATTGTTTCGGAATTTCATTTTTTGCAACCATTGCATTCCATAATCTTGCACCGTCAAGATGAAAGGCAAGTTCGTTCTCCCGGCATACTTGTTTTATTTTTTTTATTTCATTAAAATCATAACAACTACCGCCGCCACGATTATTTGTATTTTCAAGGCACACCAAACTTGTATGAGCTTTATGATTATCATCCGGATTAATTGCTGCTTTTACCTGGTCAGCATTCATTCTTCCCCTGTCACCATATAATAGCTTTACTGATGCACCGGAATTAAAAGCAATACCGCCACTTTCATATTGATAAACATGGGCACTTTCATCACAAATCACTTCATCACCTGGCTGTGTGTGGCACTTAATCGCAATTTGGTTTGTCATAGTTCCGGAAGGGCAGAAGAGACCCGACTCCATTCCAAACATATTTGCTGACATTTGTTCCAGTTCGTTTATTGAAGGGTCTTCACCGAAAACATCATCACCAACTTTTGCTGTCATCATTGCCTGTCGCATACCCTCTGTTGGTTTTGTTACAGTATCTGACCTGAAATCAATTATCATCATTCAAATTTCCTGCAATATAAAAAAGGCAGTCGGTGAAACCGAAACTCCTCTTTTTAAACCGCGAGACCTGTCTTTTGCCGACTATTAATGTTGACTTGCCGGTTGGACATTGTGCCAACCCTGATTGCGCTACTACCTTCATCTAAGATTGGATCAATAGGGATTAAAACCCTTTATCTAACATAAATACCATTAATCATGAATAAATAAATTATTGTAACCCCATTTTGAGGCCAGCGTCATATTGATGTCATGGGAACCGGCCACTTATCAAGGAATATGGCCGTTTATTTTAAAACAATGTACTTGGTATTAACAAGTACCTATCTTTGAACTGTAATACTTAAAAGCAAGTACTTAATACATTAAACCATTAAAAATGAGAAAGTTTTTAGCTTTATTGATAGCCATTCTAACCTTATTCTTTACAAGCCAGGCGCAAAAAGCCTCTGGAAAGGTGTCCGGACAGGTTGTCGACGGAAATACGAAAACCGTTGAAGCGGCAACAATTACCTTGTTGCGGGCTAAGGATTCAAGTGTAGCAAAGATTAGCGCAGCAAATAAAGATGGCAATTTTATTTTTGAAAATGTAGACGATGGAAAATATCTGGTTTCAATTACAGCCGTTGGACATACTAAAGGATTTTCAGAGACATTTGAAATCACTCCATCAAATTCAAATGTTACTCTTAAGACTATCGAGCTTGTTCCTCTTGCAAAAAATCTTGCCGGGGTAACAGTAGCAGCTAAAAAACCTTTGATCGAACAGAAAATAGATAGAACGATCGTGAATGTTGAAGCCTCGATTACCAACGTGGGCACTTCAGCTTTAGAAGTATTGGAAAAATCTCCAGGTGTTTCGATTGATAAAGATGGCAACATCAGTTTGAAAGGAAAACAAGGTGTGCAGGTATATATAGATGGAAGGCCTACTTATATGTCTGGTACAGATCTGGCAAACTATCTGCGCAATCTTAGCAGCAATCAATTGGATCAAATTGAAATAATGACTAACCCTCCTGCAAAATATGATGCAGCTGGTAATGCAGGTATTATTAACATCAAAACAAAAAAGACCAAGCAACTTGGTTATAGTGGCAGTTTTTCTTCTACATGGTCACAAGGACGCTATCCAAAAGTGAGTGAATCATTCATTTTTAATTATAGAAAAAATAAATTGAACCTGTTTACTACACTTGGATATAACTATCGCAAAAATTGGCAGGATCTTGATATTCAAAGAAAATTCATTGACCAGTCTACTAAAGTAGTAAAATCCCATTTCGACCAGGAATCAAGAATTAAAGAAGAAGGTCAATCTTATAATGCAAAAGTGGGGTTTGATTATTTTGCAACTAAGAAGACAACAATAGGTGCTGTTGTTACAGGATATTTTAATCCTGGGCTATTCACTAATCAAAGTGATGTTCTTATTTCAGATGCTAATATGTTCTTATTAAGCAGGACTCTTGCTAAAACAAGCAACGATCGGGAATGGAAAAATTTCAGCACAAATGTAAATTTTCGTCATTTGCTTGATACTACCGGGCAGGAGATAACTGCTGATTTGGATTATGTCACATACAGAAGTACAAATTCACAAGATCTGGTTAATGCATATTATGATCCCAATGGTATTCCAACTGACAAACCAGATACATTGATAGGCAGTTTACCGCAAGACATAAATATATATACGGCTAAGGTTGATTATACATTACCATTAAAAAAGGGTGCAAAATTTGAAGCCGGGCTTAAGACAAGTTTTGTAGAAACTGATAACAATGCAGTTTATGATAGTATTAATTATGGTATAATAGTTCCGGATTACGGACGCAGCAATCATTTTATTTATAAAGAAAACGT
Source organism: Chitinophagaceae bacterium (assembly GCA_036005825.1). Lineage (GTDB taxonomy): Bacteria > Bacteroidota > Bacteroidia > Chitinophagales > Chitinophagaceae > VBAS01. Next base: position 2,896 of record DASYQG010000330.1, read on the forward strand.
CAACGCTGCCTATGTAAACTATAGCAGACCTTTCACAAAAAAATGGTTTGGACAATTTGGTTTAAGACTTGAAAATACAAATGCAACAGGCGATCAGGTAACAACAGGCCAGAATTTTGATCGTCATTACACACAATTATTCCCAACTGCGTTTATTCAATATAAAGCAAATGATAAAAATAGTTTTGTGTTGAATTATGGCCGTCGCATTCAAAGACCGAATTATCAGGATCTGAATCCCTTCATTCTATTTCTTGATAAATACACTTTTGAGCAAGGTAATCCGAATTTACAACCACAATTTGCTCATAACATTGAACTCACTCATAGCTATAAAGGATTTGTAAATACAACAGTAAATTATACAAGAACAACTGACATCATCAACCAGGTGCTTGAACAAAACACTGATAGAAATGAAACCTATGTGAAGAAAGATAATATTGCAAAGCAACGTCAATATGGAATATCAGTTAGTGCGGGTGGGCCGGTTAAAAAATGGTGGACTCCAAACTTGTGGATGAATCTTTACAACAACAAGTACGAAGGAATAATAAATAATGATTTTGTAATCACCAGCGCAACAACTCTCCAGGCTAATCTTCAAAACCAGTTTAAACTTGGAAAAACATTGAGTGCTGAATTGAGCGGTTATTTTAATTCAGGCGGTATTGAAGGTGTTTTCAGGATCAAAAGCTTTGGAATGGTAAATATGGGGCTCAGCCAGCAACTGTTTAAAGGAAAAGGAACACTCAGATTGACTGGCCGTGATGTTTTCCGTACGCAGAAAATAAAAGGCGAAATAAAGTACAGCAATATTGATGCGGCTTTCCAGCAACGTCGTGACTCAAGACAAGTTGCTCTTGGATTTACTTATCGATTTGCAAAAGGAAAAATGAATAATAATCAAAAAAGAAAAACAGGAGGATCAAACGAAGAACAAAGTCGTATAAAGACAGGAGATAACTAAGAATATAATCATTGAACCGAGTATAGCCTTGAAAATTTCCAGCAGTCAGTTTTAGTTTTCTCAAAAAAGAAGAACCCGTTTTGAAAAACGGGTTCTTCTTTTTTAACAGATTTTCACAATTATGTTCTATTAAACAGGAATCTTACCGCTTGTGTATAGGTAAGTAGTATTTACCCTTCAACACCAGAACTACGAATCTTATCATATTTCATTTCATAATAGAATTTATTCGGTGCAATTTTATACAGTAGCCATTTATCAACTAAAGTATAGCCCTATTATGAGAAAGTTTTTTACCCTTTTGACAGGTATACTATTATCTGCATTTGTCTTTTCACAAAATAAGATTGGTAAAGTTTCAGGTACTATTACTGATGAATTGCAAAAACCATTGCAATCAGTATCAGTATCATTGTTGCGTGCAAAGGATTCATCATTGGTAAAAATTGCTGTAACCAATAAAGAAGGAAAGTATGAATTCGAAAATATTATTGAAGGAAAATTCCTGCTAGCTGTTTCATCCGTTGGTTTTCAGAAAAAATTTGGTCAATCGTTAGAGATCACAGC
>DASYQG010000331.1:0-4426 GCA_036005825.1 Chitinophagaceae bacterium
ACGGAATTAATATAAAGTTTGGCATAATTATTCAAGCATAAGAGATAAACATACGATAATGAGTGTTAATCTTAAGAATGAGGCACCAGAAGTATTGCAAATTGTTGAAAGGAATGTAAACGCATTGTTGAATAGGAAAAAGGAAGATCGTAAAAAAAGAGGTTTAACAGAAAAGGTTGTAGATGCAATTACTTCCTTTGCAGCAAGTATGGCGTCTGTTTTTATTCATTCAGTTGCTTTCGGAATTTGGATATTTTGGAACCTGGGCTTTCTAGGCTTAAAACCTTTTGATGCTAGTTTTATTATTCTGGCAACTTTTGCAGCTGTTGAGGCAATATTCCTCACAACATTTGTATTGATTGGTCAAAAGCATATGAATGCACAGGCTGAAAAGTGGGCAGAATTGGATTTACAAATTAGTTTGTTGACCGAGCATGAAGTCACGAAAGTATTAACAGTAGTTACATCTTTAGCTAAAAAACTGAATGTTGAGGTTGTAGAAGATAAAGAAATAGAAGAACTATCAAAAGATATTCATCCAGATAACGTTTTAGATACAATGGAAAAGGCTTCTGAGTGAATTTGCTTCCAACACTTTGCTTTGCCCAAGTTCTCGCACATAAAATTATTTTCCGGTTGTTGTACGCAAACTATTCTTTTCTATTTCTTTTGCCTGCTTGTACTCTTCTAAACATTTGTCAAGCGGTTTGCCCTGGTTATAAATACAATCACAAAATTTTCTGGAAGCTTTTGGATACTTACTATCTAAACATCCATTTGTACATTCAAGTAGCGAATTACCAGGACGAATTTCAAATATAAAAATGTTTATTACTATAACTAAAGCTATTGTGGCAAACACTCCCCCAAAAAACACAAATGGAAACTTACTGCTTACTAATTTCTTTTTTGTTGGGTAAATTTCTGAGTTAGATCGCTTAAATGGTAAGATATATTTTATTCGCTCGTAGTCCCAACATAACAGATATAAGTTTGCCAATAACATCAGCGTTGTGATACGAGTACCTTCAAACCGGGTAGCATAAGCCAGGATACAAATGTTCAGAATGGCTGGGAAATACATAATTGCACCAAGAAGTGCTGTTCTTGGAATGAGCAATAAGAGAGCTGTTATTATCTGTCCAACCCCGATAAATGTATAATAGTAACTTGTTTGGTATAATGCGTCAAAATAATGTCCCAATGGATGATTAGCAGGTAAAGCAGTAAATCGTTCACCCATAATTTTTACTATACCTGATGGAATGAATCCCAAAGCCAAAGCTATACGGCACAAAAAGGTGAAATAGCCAAACCATTTGTTTCCTTTTGCCTCATAATAAGAATGTTCAAGTTTGGTAAATATGCCCATTATGACTTGATGTGTATTCGTTTTGTTTTAGCTCGTCTTTTAATTGCCACCAAACACTCTGCTTTCCGCAAGTTCTTGTAAAGAAAGTTAATGATTTCAAATTGTAAGATGTACAAAATAAATAAATGCGTTTCAATTCTTCGTTTTATAGGGCGAAGCACTATGGAAAGAAATATGCTGATCCTGTAACACCAATTATCGTAATTAATTCCTAGGGTCTTCCATCTTCATTCATTTATGTTGCATCGTATTTCAGTCCAGGTGATATTCCTTTTGAAGATAGGTAAGCAATCTTTCAGCTTTTTCTTTGTATTGCTTTTCTTCTACTATTGTGGTCACCATGCTTCCTTTTGCATTATTGATCATACTGTAAAGCTGATGTATCGCTGGTTTATCATATTGAAAAAAGATCTCCTTGTTCTGAAGAATATGTTTTGGAATATTTTCTTCAATGGTTGCCGGTGGCGATGGCAGATCCATTAGTTCTTGTGCTTTGCGTGCGATATCCCAATAACAGGTATTATTATAATCAGTAGCAAACTGTACCCCGCGGTAAAAGTTATAAACCAGGTTTATTGAATCAACTACTTTCTCATTCCTGATAAAATTAAATCCCCCGGCATTCAATTGCATGATCGTATTATTGTTTTGGATAAAGGGTTGCACCCAGCAATAATAGGGTAAGAAATGATGATAGAAAGTATCTTGAGTATTTACATCCTTCATGCGATCAATTGGCATTTGCAAAGCACTGTCCAGGTGATTGCTCCATAACTGCTGATAGTAAATAGAAAAATTAAGATCAGCGGTATCCGCTTTCAGATCTGCCACCAAATTTTGTATGTAGTGGTGCGCTTTTTCTTTATTCACAAGAGTTTCCCTGTAGTTTTCTGCTAAAAAACCACAAAACACGGCAAGAAATAACATTAAGAATTCCCAGAAATAATGCGTCCATTTTTTTCCGGGAGTGTGTGTCTCGCCTGAGGCGAGATGCGCATGGTGATGAACTTCCATAATTGTTGGCGCTTGTTATGAATAGGAAGTTAATTCATTTACAATTGTTGATGTGAAGATTTTTAGTTGTGGTTAGTTAGGTAATTGATTAAACTGTTTCGCCGGTGGTGGAGCAGTTTCTTTTTTTTGTTTGAATCCTATTGATGCTGGTTTGAATTTTAAATGTTGAATTTTGAATTAATACATTCAAAATTCATAATAATTACGGTGAGTCAATTAATAATTTCTCCTTTGCTATTGGCCAGCTTATCTCGCCAATGTTGGATTTGCTCTGGAGTTTGTCTCACCCAATCTGTTGCTTCGCCAACTATCTTCAATGGTGCCTCGCTGCGATATGAACGTGTTGGATTGCCCGGAAATTTTTTGTCTGTAACGTTCGGATCATTCTCAAAGCTTCCTGTCGGTTCAACTATATAAACACGTTCACGTCCATCACCTTTAGCTAATGCAGCAGCAAGTCCCGCCCCATTCACAAGGGCTGTGAAATAAATATGATTCATTATGAGATCTGATTTGTAATTGGACATGGACCCTGCTGTCAGCAAATCGCCAACTTGCAGATCTGCTTTCGTGCCGTGATAAAATGGACCGTTATCAGATGGATTACCTGTAAACGATGTTGCTAATTCATAATTCTTTTTTGCATTGTCATGATCGTTTAGATCTTCATAGCATTTGGCAATGTTTGAATATAAACCGGGAAGAGCTCCATTAACAGAGGGATCATTTATTTTTAGGGCGAGCTGCAAAGCTGATTCGAGCCATTTTAATTTGTCGGGAACATTTTGTTGATGACGTGCCACATAATGCGCAGCTATAAATTTTTCAAAGTCATTTGTCGATTCGTTCCAGGCTTGCAGAAATAATCTGCTTGCTTCTCCAGGTTTGCCCTTTTCCTCCAGGTCCATACCTTGAATACAGAGTTCAATAACATTGTTGTTTGAGTTGAATTCCATTTTCTAATTATTTTGTCTTTTAATTATTGTAGTATCATTTAGCTGCCTGTCCTTAGATCGTTGAAGTGTTTCCCAATGACGGACTCGGGATAGCGTTCGATCATTTTTATTTTATATAACACCAGGCACAACGAGGGTTGTCCAAATTGGCTATAATTATTCAGTCGAGTATTTTATAAAGGATTTCTATTTTTAGTGAGTTGTTCTGCCAGCCCAATAAGAAGCCCTTCAGGACCGCGTATATAACAAAGTCGATATAATTCCTCGTACTTAACCACTTCTCCGACGAGCTGCGCACCATTTTTTTGTAGCCTGGTAAGCGTCTTATCGATGTCAGCCACAGTGAACATAACCCGTAAATAGCCAAGAGCATTTACCGGAGCATTGCGGTGATCAGCTATAATAGGCGGAGTTAGAAATCGTGATATCTCGAGTCGACTATGGCCATCGGGAGTGACCATCATTGCAATCTCGACATGTTGGTTTCCCAGCCCGGTCACACGCCCAGCCCATTCTCCTTCTATTGTTGCCCGCCCTTCAAGTTTTAGGCCGAGCTCGGTGAAGAAAGCAATGTTCTCATCGAGGGATTCTACCACAATGCCGACATTGTCCATGCGTATTAAGTTGTTTTTTGTCATAGCCTTTTTTACTTATTAATTAAAATCATGCGTCTCTATTTTGAGTTTGTATTCGATTAAGTACCTTTCTCAGACTCTCTGTCCTAAAGCAGAGTATAACACTTTGCTTTATGTAAGTTCTTGCACAGAAAGTTAATGATTTCCAATTGTAAGTTGTGCAGAATAAATATATGCATTTCAATTTTCCGGTTGTTGTTGCGAAGAAATGTGGACGAAAGATGCTGATAAAATTTATGAGTTTAGAATTATGAATGTGGCGTGATAACGTTCGATCATTTCTTATTTATAGGCCACTAAGCACAACAGTGTCGCAACCAACTTAGAAGTTTACTTGTTCTCAAGCCCATATCGTATTGCCGCTTCAAGTACATTACTATTTATATCTTTCAGCGTTTTAAACTTAATACAATACCCTGTCACACTCGCCTTGCCTAGTTTTTTTCCAT